>JBFYNT010000126.1:0-7429 GCA_041304225.1 Candidatus Aminicenantota bacterium | reverse complement strand
GTCGCCCGGATGGGCCAGGTTGGCCGCCCGCTGGATCGTCCGCAGAGGCGCGGATAGCGTTCCCGGATTGGTGTCCTTGCCGTCGACCGCCACATGGATCTCGACGGCCCCGGCGGCCAGGCCGAAGACAAAAGTGCAGTCCTTGCGCCGGAATTCGTCGGGGAAGGGGCGTAGCCCCTTGGCCTCGAGATCCGCAAGGGTTGTCGGCCACTTGGGGTCGGCGACGGTGCGGCCCTCCGCGGCCAGCAGCTTGGGGCCGAAGCCGAGCACGAAGGGCTGGCCGGCTCGGGGACCGTCGGCGAGGCGTGTGCCGTGCCGGTCCTCGGCGTAGACCCCCCCGGAATACACGAACTCCACGTCGCTCACAGGCCGGGTCGTCGCGCACCAGCCGTCCTCGGGCGCGAGCGGTAGCGAAGCTCCCCCCGAGTCGACCGCGGTGACCGTGTCCGCCCAGAGCGGCTTGCGTATCCGGATGAGGGCCGCGGGCTGGCCCGTCAGGGAAATGCGCTGGCGCAGCACCTCGCCGGCCCGCAGACCGGGCCGCAGAACCGAGGTCGTGGTGCCGGCGCCGTCCTTGGCGGTAAAATCCAGGGCGAAGTTACAGGTCAGCGTCCCGTCGCTTCGCGCCAGCAGGTGGCGGCGCAGGTTGATGAAACCCAGTTCGCCGTGGTAGGTGCAGCACCAGGTGGATTCCTCGATCTCAGCTCCGAATCCGTAGACGCCGGCCTCATCGCAGAGCATGTCGCGGTGCCCGAAGCCGCCTTTGGCGGCCTGGTTCTGCAGGAAGTGGTTGTGTAAGGTGCGCTCCGCCATGGCCCAGTAGCGGGCCTTGCCGGTGACGCGCCCGAGGGCGAGATTGAGGCGCAGCCAGTCGACGATGGCGCAGCCCTCGTCGCGGGCAAACCGCACCCGGGCCTTCTCCAGGATGCCCCCGGCCGGGTTGATGTAGCCGCCCCGCGCCAGTTCCTCCCATCGCGTCTCGACCCGCGCCAGGTAATCGGGGTCCTTGGTCGCCTCGTAGAGCAGCAGCAGGGACACTTGGTTGCAGAGCATGCCGTGCGCGTGGTCGATGGGCAGGCGGTCGAACCGGCGGTAGAACGCGGCGATGGCCGCGGCGGCCTCGAGGTACTTCCGCTCCCCGGTGAGTTCGTGGAGCTTCACCAGGCCCTCCATCGCCGGGAACCAGCAGGTGACGTACCCGGCGGCATAGGAGCCGGCGGCCGTGTACTCGGCCATGCGGTCGGGGTTGTTGAAGCGCGGCAGGACCGAGATGTAGAAGTCGCCGAGGCGGCGGGCGGCGCCGGCGATGGCCGTATCGGCGGGGAAGGCGCGCGCGGCCTCGACGAGCCCGCAGAGCAGGCGGGCGTTGCCCCACAGGGCCGGCATCATGCGGCCCCAGCCGTCCATGCCGGCTTCGGGCCGGACATCGAGCGGCTGCTGCCAGTCGATGACGCCGGAGGCGCAGAAATAGCCGCCGGGCCGCTGCTCGTCGGACACCGCGCGCAGCAGGCCTTTGAAGGCGGGATGGACGGTCGCGTCGCCCCGCGAATCGAGGGCCATGATCTCGATGAAGCGGCCCGAGATGTCGCCGGAATAGTTCTTGAACGGCCGATGTACGGGGTGGCCCCACTGGTCGTCGAACTCCGTGACCTTTTCGCCGGTCAGGTCGGCCCGCAGCCACGGCAGGGAGTTGAAGGGCTCGCCCAGAAACCGGTAAGCGCAGGCGGCGGCGGCGCGCCCCACGTCGCCGCCGAGGACGATCCGCGGTCCGTCGGCGGCCGCGGCCGGTACGGACAGCATGCAGAGGACGGCGAGAAGAGGCCGGAGACACGGCGCTTGAATTCTCATCGGTACCTCGTCGACAACGATATTCCGGCCCACGGGCGCTGTCAATAACGGGACCCGGTTGCGGCCTGCCATAGTCAGGTTTATTCCCGAAGGCCTTGACCCGCACAGGATTCCAGAGGCGGCCTCAGGTGTTTAGGAACGAGAGCCTTTCACGATCAGCCGTGTCGTGCCGGCGACGATCTCATCGTCCTGATAGAGGGGCGCCACCCCGATCCTGTCGCCATTGAGGAAAGTCCCCGTAGCGCTGCCGGCGTCCCTCAGGAAGAAGGCCCCGTTCGAAACGGTGATCTCAGCGTGATGAGGGGAGACGTCGGGATCATGGAGGACCAGGGAGTTGTCTTCGGCCCGGCCGATCGTCGTCCGGGCCTCGCGGATGCCATAGGCCTTGCGGCCGCCGTCCGCGTGAAGGATCTCGATCTCGGCGCTGATCTTCCGGGGGATCGAGGCCGGCCTTCTCTTTCTAAGAGCGAGGATGGCGAAGAACGCCCCGCCGGCGAACAAGAGAGCCGAGAGCCCCAGAAGCGGCAAAGGAGTGGAAGCCGAGGCTCCGGAGGCGGCTTGCCATTTCACCGAGCCGTCGCTGTAAAAAACGTTGATGCCTTTCCCCCCGTTATTGTCCGCGGTCTTGTCCTGAACGATGGGCCTCGCTCCGTCCGTCCCCGCCTGGGGAGAAAGCACATACCCCGACTTCTCCTCGATCTCCAGCCGGTGCGCGATCTCGGCGGGGTTGGCCGGGCAGACGAAGTCCTCGAGCGAATGGATATAGCCTTGATAATAGAGCTCGGACAAAGACGAGGGCAGCCTCCCGCCATTGTGCCCGGCATAGCGAAGACAACTGTGGCCGAGCTTCTTGAGCTTGGCGACGGAATCCTCGTCGGCCGATCCCTGGACCGGAGACGGGGCGCCCGAGAGCAGGATCAGGATCAGCAGGCTCGGAGTCCAGGCTCTGGCGTTCATGCCCAGCCTCCCGCCGGCGCCAGGGCCGGCTGCCGCATCCCTGTCCAGATGTCCCGCATCCGGTTGCCCCAGCTCAAGGCGGCCGGTCTCCTCGGGGTCCCATCCGGGAGAGGCCCCATCTGCACCCGGGGGAACTTCGCTTCCAGGGACTTTCCGAAATTGCGCCGCGAGGCCAGGAGCGTTCTCGCCGTATCGTCGATCTCGGCGTCGGTCAGCAGCCTCTGTCCGTCCGTGTCCACGATCTCGCCGAGCATCGCTCGGATCTTGGCGGCGTCCCAGCCTTCGACGGACTTGACGACGCCCTCCATTTGATTGTAGGTCATCAGGTTCTCGACGTTCTTGATGATCACGTCCTTCCCCGGCTTGTCCGCCCCGATGCTCAGAAAGTCCCGAACGACCCTGGCCTCCAGCTGGGCGTCGCTCAGATTCCCGATGTTCTGGATCTGGCCGATTCCGCTGTAACCGCGATCGATGGCGATGAGGCTCAGCCCTTCGTCCACCTTTTCGTTGGCCGAATGGCGGTCGAAATCGAGGAGGAAGGCGGAGACGGCGCGCTCCTCGGCCAGCTGATCGACGACCGTGTAGTGGTGGCCGACCGGCAGGTCTTCGAGGTCGGCGCCCCGCGCGATCCGCTCGACCAAACAGGTCTCAGACTTGCCGTTGATCTCAACCTCCATCTTGGTGCAGGCCGGGGATCGGAAGCCGATGGCGTTCTGCCCCCGGAGCTCTTCCATGATCCTCTGGCTGATCGCCTCCCGCTTGATATCCCAGCCGTCCCTGATGCTGGACGGCTTGATGATGGCGACCCTTTCGCCGGTCTTGGAGTCGAGCAGCCAATAGGGGCGTTGTGCCGAGGGCTTGTCGATCTGTTTGAGAACGTAATCGCCGGATTTGAGCCCGGCGGCGAAATTATCCACCTCCTCCTTCCCGTACTTCCTCATAATGTCCTCGTTGAGGTTCTTGGTCAGCGAACGGCCCTGTTCGGCATCCAGAGCGGCCTTGGCCTGCTCGTATTTCAGCCTGGCCTCGGCGCGGACCGTATCGCTCAGGTCCTGGGCATAGAGCTCCTTGTATTTCCGGACGGCCTCCGGCCAGTCCTTTTTAGCCATGGCCGCGTCGGCTTCCTCGAATCCCGACCGGAATCCCGGCCTGATGCCATCCGGCCCCTCTTCGAAGTATTTCAGGCCCTTGGCCCGGTCGGCCTCCAGCCGGATCTTCCTCTGGCTCAGGGGAACCTTCGGGTCGGATGGGCCCTCCAAGCCGGAGTTGTGGACCAGATCGTCCAGGGATTTGACCTTGCTTTCCTTGCCGTCGGGCAGCTCCCCGGCCCCTTTGGAAAGCGACCTGCCGGGGACTTCGGCATCGGCCTTCCTCAGGCCCTCGGCGATCTCCTCGCAGGTCCGCGCCTTTTGGGTCAGCTCGTGGGCCGACTTCTCGGCTTGCTCTTCGAGCTGATCGACGGCCTTCCGGCCTACCCTGGCGCCGGCCCGGTTGCCGCTCAGGGCATCGTCGATGGCCGCCTTCATGGCCATGTATTGCTCGAGCTGTTTGACCGCGCCGTGCGAATCCGCTTCGGCCGCGGTCCTGTTCATCAACCGCAGGATCTTGTCGTCGATGTCCTTGCGGCTGCTCTCAAGAGCCTCCCGGCTGGCGGGGGTCAGGGAGCCCCGTTCCGTTACCTCCCGGAGGGCGTCGTCCAGCTTCCCGGAGTGCACCTTCACGGAACCGGCGGCGTCCTCGATCCCCTCCGCGGCCTGGCGCAGCACCTGTCCCAGGGTCCCGATCGTCTTGGCGTCGATCCCGCTCTGCTCGAGGATGCGAAGGGTCTGGTCGATGTCGCCGACGCCCAAGGTCGTCAGCACTTCGGCGGCGAACTCCCCAGCCCGGCCTCCCAGTGCCTCGCCGGCTTTAATGATGCCCTGCTGGACCAGCGCTTCGGCGACGGCCTTGGAGACCAGGCCGGTCGATCGATCGAACTTCAGGAGCTCCCGGATGCAGGCCTGTCCGGCCTGGGTCTGGGCGAACTTGTCGACGATCTGGGGGAGGCGGATGGCATTGCAGAAGATGTCCTTGAACGTCACGCCCTTGTCGACGATCTCGCTGCTCCACCAGACGAGCTTGCCGCCGCTGGCGACGACGGCCGAGGGGCCCAGCATGAGGGCCACGTTCTTGACGTTGACCACATCGCCGATCCAGTCGGTCCATTCGCTCTCGAACGCCTCGGTGTTGAAATAGGCGTTCCCCACGTCGATGTCGAACTGCTCCCTGTTGTCGCGGCCGAGCCGCCCGACGTCACGGTTCTGGAAGGCCATGTTGATCGAGAAGCGCATCCGCAGCGCCTGCTCGCGGGTCAGGTTCCAGCCGAACTTGTCCTTGACGGAGGAGGAGAAGTCCTGGGGGACGTCGCCCGACAGCTTGTCCTTGATGACCATGTCGCGGATGTCCGAAAGCGCCAAGCCGGCTTCCCGCAGGCGGATGATGAGGATGAGCCCCGAATGCTGAACCTGCGCTTCGTCGCCGATCGTCGCCGCGAGATCGGCCAGCGACTCGTACTTGCCGCCGACGGCCAGGCTCGCCCCCGTCACCCCGGTGGTCAGGATGTCCTTCAGGGCGCCCAGGAAACCCTCCTCGCCGTGCTCGCCCAAGCTTTCCCAGAGCCGGGCCCTCACGTCGGCGGCTTCACCGGTGATCTTGGAATCGATGGCTTTGAGATATCCGAGCTCGATCGACTTCAGCATTTCCCTGACGGCGGGGTTATCGGGATTGTCTTGGGCGGCCTGACGGAGGGCATAGAGGGCGCTCCGGGGATCCCTCCGTTCGGCGAAATCCATCGCCCGCAGCAGGTTGACATAATCTCTGTATTTGTTCTCGTCCACGAACTTCCGGGCCAAGGCGTGGAACTGGCCCCGCTCGCCCGGCTCGCTCGAGGCCAGCAGGAGCTCGAGCTCGGCCATGTCGCGTCTCCGCCTCAGCTGCTGTTCCATGTTCAGGGCGGTCGTTCTGACATCGTCGCAACTCGTCTTCCCGGCCAGCTCCCGGCACTCGCCGATGGCGAAATCGTACCGGTAGAGCATGTCCCTGAGCTCGACATCCTGCTCCTGGAGGATCCCGTTGAGCTCGCGGCGCAGCTCTTCGGTCTCCCTGTCCAGGCTCTCCCTCATCTTCTCGCCGTAATTCTTGTTCAGGACGGCGTCGTCGAAGTAGGCGATCTTCGGCCGGATCTTGGCCGCCGCCAGGCGCATCATACCGAGCTTGGCCTTGGTGTTCTGGTATTCTTCGGCGGCGAAGTCGGCCTGGTCCTGGACCCGATGGAGGGTGCGGACGTCTTCCTCGTGGGCCTCTTCCGTGCACTTCGAGGGCGCGGCCGCCGCGTCTTCCTTTTCCGGCTCGGCGGGCTTTTCCGCTTCCTGTTGTTCGGTTGGCTTGACGGTCCCGTCCTCGCCCCGGTCCGCCCGGACGGCCGGCTCGGTCGGCGTCGCGGGCGCGGGTTTCGGGGCCGGAGGAGGCGGCGGGGACGCGGCCGGGCAACGGATCCGATTCATGATATCGGAGATTTTGCCGGCGGGGATCGCGGCGATGGCGGCACAGACCTGGCGCGGTGTCTGGTGCGGGCCGCTGTGGAATTCGGCGTAACTCTGATAATTCTGGCCGTCCCAGCCCTGTCTGAGGATCATCCCGTTTTGAGCGTCCGGCAGGACGCCGTGAAGGATATAGAAGTCGTTCTTCACCTTTCCGTATTCGTACGTATGGCTCCATTGGACGTGGAGCACATAAACGGGCTTGGCAAAGGGCTTATCCAGGGGATCGGTTTGGCCGGGCGAAGACGCGGTCATCGGGCACAAAACGAGGATGACGCCGACGAGGGCGGGGAGCAACACCCTGACGAGCCGGCGCTTGGAGCTGAAGGGTGACGGCGCGCTAGGCATGGACCTGACCTCCTCGGTCGGACTAAGGACGCTCACGCCGAGAGTCGATGCGGACGATCTTCCACGTCCCGTCGGTCTTCTCCATCTTCCACAGGACGATCCCTTCGAACACGACCTCTCCCAACCTCCCGGCGGCGACGATGCCCGTCACGACCTGGGTGAAGCGCACATCGGCGACGAGGCGGCCGTCCGCCGCCGGGGCGATATCCATCCCGATGAGCCGGGCCCGGACCTCCAGGCGTTCATAGGGCCCGGGCATTTCCGCCGCGTCCTCGCCGGCGGTCCGATGAAGGCCGGGTTCGCAGTAGATCTGATAGAAAGGGAGGAGCTTGCGGGCCGCGACGGCCCTGGCGTAGGCGGCGACGATGGGCTCGATCTCAGGCCCGTAGAATCCCTCGAGAAACGACGGCCCCAGCTCAGACTGGAGCGGCCTCTCTTCCGCTCCGGCGGAGGCGGGAGGTTTGGATTTGGCCTCGTCGAGAGCCGGCAGGTCCTCCCATCCCGGGATCCCGGATCCCTGCGCTTCCCCGCCGTTGGCTTCAAGCGCCGTTTCCCGTTCCGGCTGCCCGGCCGGACCTTCCCCTTTAAAATAGAAGAAATGCAGGCTGAGAACGATCGCGGCGGAGATCATCATCATGGCGGCCAGGATCCAGAGCCGGGCCGGCGTTCGATCGACCCGGGTCCTGCCGGGATCGACC
>JBFYNT010000125.1:0-13789 GCA_041304225.1 Candidatus Aminicenantota bacterium | reverse complement strand
ATCGTGGCCATCACCCTCTGGAGCATCCTGCTGACCCTGACAGGTACGTTCAAACAGCTCTTCACCTACGTCATCTTCGGCGATTGGATCTTCTTCGGCATGACCGTGGCCGCGGTCATCGTCCTGCGCAAGAAGCGGCCCGCTCTCGAACGGCCTTACAGGACCTGGGGCTACCCCGTGACGCCGATCCTGTTCGTCCTGGCCGCCGTCTATGTCGCGGTGGGCTCGCTCCTGAGCTCCTTCCGCAACGCCATGTTCGGCTTGCTCATCATCTGTCTGGGCATCCCGGCCTACCTCTACTGGAAGGCCAAGCTCGACAGAGCGGCATGAAGTACTTTGTCCTCGGCTCGACCTATATCGTCCGGCTCGACGCCGGGGAGAGGATCGTCGAGACCCTGCGCGGGCTCTGCGAGCGCGACGCGATCGGCGGCGGCTTCTTCAACGGGCTGGGGGCCGTCGGCGAGGCCGAGATCGGCCACTTCGATCCGGCCGCGAACGAATACGGCTGGACCGTCCTCTCAGGGCCCTACGAGATCGTCTCCCTCTACGGAAACATCACGACCGTCGACGGCAAACCCTTCGTCCACGCCCACATCGCGCTCGGCGACAACACCTTCGCCGTCAAGGGCGGGCATCTGAGGGAGGCGGTCGTCTCGGTGACCTGCGAGGTCACCCTGACCCGGTTCAGGGACGATATCGCCCGCAGGAAGGACGAGGGCACCGGCCTGCTGAAGCTCGCCCTCGAACCGGGCGGGGATTGAGCGGGAGGGGGACCGCGGCCGCACGCCGGCCGAGCAGGGCCAGGCGCAGGACGTAGAAGCGGGGGCTGGTTCGCGGGGACATCAGCGCGGGCTGATCCTTCGGCCGTCCTCGACGACGACCTTTCCGTTCTTGATCACCGTCCGGACCGGGTTCCGCCCGGCCTCGTAGGCGAGGGATACGTGGTCGGGGACGTCGCACAGGATCACATCCATCTTCTTCCCGGCTTCGAGACTCCCGACCGAGCCGTGCCGCCCGATGGCGTAGGCCGCGTTCCCGGTGCAGGCCATGATGGCCTCCTCGACCGTCAGGCCGAGGGTGAAGACGCCGAGCTGGAGGACGAAGGGCATCGAGTTGAGGTGGGAGCTCCCCGGATTGAAGTCCGAGGCCAGGGCGACGATCGCCCCCGCCTCGACGAGGCGCCGGGCCGGCGCCCGCCGGGTCATCATCAGGAAGAACGGCACGCCCGGGAGCAGGATGGCCGCGGTCGGGCCGGCCGCCAGGCGGTCGATGCCCGTCTCGGACACGGCGATGAGGTGCTCGGCCGAGACCGCGCCGACCTCCGCCGCGAGCTCGGCTCCGCCCTGGCTCACGAACTCGTCCGCGTGGATCTTGATCCCGAAGCCCGCGGCCTTGGCCGCTTCGACGAGCCGCCGCGTCTCCTCGATCGAGAAGACGCCGGGCTCGCTGAAGACGTCGAAGAACTCGGCCAGGCCGCGCCGCGCGACCTCCGGGATGACCGAGTCGACGAGCAGGCGGACGTAGTCCTCGCGCCGCTCGCGGTACTCTGGCGGGACCTCGTGGGCGCCCATGAAGGTCGGGACGACCTCGACGGGGTGAAGGGCGGCCAGGTCCCGGAGGGCCTCGAGCTGCTTGACCTCGTCCTCGAGGTTGAGGCCGTATCCGCTCTTGGCCTCGACGGTCGTCGTGCCGGAGAGAAGCATGCGGTCGAGCCGCCGCAGGCAAAGGGCCACCAGGTCGTCGAGGCTGGCCGCCCGGGTCGCCTTGACCGTGGTCAGGATGCCCATGCCCCGCTCGGCCAGCTGCTGGTAGGTCCAGCCCTGGACCCTCAATCCGAACTCGCGGGCCCGGTCCCCGGCGAAGGGGAGGTGGGTGTGGGCGTCCACGAAGCCGGGCAGGGCGACGAGGCCCGCCGCGTCGATCGTGACCGCGCCCGGCTCGGGCTCGATCCGCGACCGGAACGCCTCCTCGGTCCCGGCGAAGACGACGACGCCTTTCGACGAAGCCAGCCAGCCGTTCTCGACGACGCCGATCTGCCGCAGGGCCGGTCCGCGCCGGGGCAGGGGCCCCGCGCAGGTCACGAGCTCGCGGCAGCCGGCGACGACGAGATCAGCTGAGGTCATGGGGCGTCTTCCTCATGGTCGAGTGCTTGGTCCGGCGGATGAACGAGGGAGTCTCGTAGTTCTCCCACTGCTTCTCGCTGAGGGCCGTGGGCTCCCAGGCCGGCGCGCCCGCCCCGGTCCCGCCGCCGGCGCCCCGGCCCTCGAAGAGATAGGGGGGCGTCTGCGGCATGACCGGGAACGGCGCCGCCGGCCGGCGCGCGGCGGTCCGGACCGGGGCCTCGTCGGCCGGGCCCGGGTTCTGCGTCGCGGCCGCGACCTTTTCGGCGGGCTGGTCGAAGCCGGTGGCGATGACGGTGACCTTGACCGTGTCCTTCATGGCCTCGTCGATGACCGTGCCGAAGATGATATTGGCGTCGGGGTCGGCCAGGCTGTGGATGAGCTGGGAGGCCTTGGACACCTCGTGGAGGGTCATGGTTTTGCCGCCCGTGATGTTGATAAGGACGCCGTGCGCGCCCTCGATCGAGGTATCGATCAGGAGGGGCGACGAGATGGCTTTTTCGGCGGCCTCGAGGGCCCGGTTCTCGCCCGTGGCCAATCCCGTCCCCATGAAGGCCATGCCCATGCCCTTCATGACCGACTTGACGTCGGCGAAGTCCAGGTTGATGAGGCCGGGCTTGGTGATGAGGTCCGAGATGCCCTGGGCGGCCTGGCGCAGGATGTCGTCGGCCAGCCGGAAGGCGTCCTGGACCGAGGTGGTCAGGTTGACCGTCTGGACGAGCCGCTCGTTGGGGATGGCGATGACCGTGTCGACGGCCGACTTGAGCTCCTTGAGCCCCTGCTCGGCCTGTTTCATCCGCACCCGCCCCTCGAACCCGAAGGGCAGCGTGACGATGGCGATGACCAGGATGTCGAGCTCGGCCGCGATGTTGGCGATGATCGGCGTCGAGCCCGTGCCCGTGCCGCCGCCGAGGCCCGTGGTCAGGAAGACCATGTCGGCCCCCTGGAGGATCTCGAGCAGCCGCTCCGTGTCCTCCATGGCCGCCTGCTTGCCGATCTCCGGCCGCCCGCCCGAGCCCAGGCCCTTGGTCAGCTGGTTGCCGATCTGGATCTTGGTCTTGGCCCGGTTGCCGTTGAGGGCCTGGACGTCGGTGTTGACGGCGATGAACTCGACGCCCTGGATGCCGTGCTCGATCATGCGGTTGACGGCGTTGCCGCCGCCGCCGCCGAGGCCGATGACCTTGATCTTGGCCCCGAGCTGGTCCTCGACCAGGTGGAACTTCAGCCGGCTGGGATCTTCGCTCATGATGTCCTCCTTATCCTTCCTTGAACCAGTCCTTGAACCTGGAGAGAGCGCCCCTCTTCTTGTCCTTGGAGAGCCCGCGGTCCTGCCATATCCGGAAGCCGTAGAGGATGAGCCCCACGGCCGTGGAGAAGTCGGGGGTCGAGACCCGGTCGACCAGGCCGCCGACGCCACCCGGGTCGCCGCGCCGCACCGGCAGGTCGAAGATCTCCTCGGCCACTTCCTCGAGGCCTTCGAGGAGGGCCGTGCCGCCGGTGAGGACGATGCCCGAGTTCAGCGACTTGTCGTAGCCCATGCGCTTGATGTCGGAGTCGACGAGGCGGAAGATCTCCTCGGCCCGCGGCTGGATGATGTCGGCCAGGAGCTGGCGCGACAGGACCCGGGGCTTGCGTCCCTTGCCGACCGAGGGCACCTCGATCGTCTCCTGGTCGTCGACGGGCGGCCCGGCCAGGCAGCCGAACTTCTTCTTGATCCGCTCGGCCTCCGGGATGGGCGTCCGCAGGCCGACGGCGATGTCGTTGGTGAAGTTGTCGCCGCCGATGGGGATGGTCGAGGTGTACCAGAGGCTGCCGCGCTCGTAGATGGCCACCTCGGTCGTCCCGGCGCCGATGTCGATCTGGCCGACGCCGAGCTCCCGCTCGTCCTGGGTCAGGATGGCCTGGGCCGTGGCGATCTGGTTGAGGACGACCTCCTCGATCCGGATGCCGGCCCGCCCGACGCAGCTCTTGAGGTTCTGGAGCGAGGTCAGCGCCGCCGTGATGATGTGGACGTTGACCTCGAGCTTGATGCCGCTCATGCCGGCCGGGTCCTTGATGCCGTCCTGGTCGTCGACGATGAACTCCTGGGGGATGATGTGGATGATCTCCCGGTCCGGCGGGATGGGGATGGCCTTGGACTGGTCGACGACCCGGCGGATGTCCTCGCGGGCGATCTCCCGGTTCTTGCCGGAGACGGCGACGACGCCCTTGCTGTTGAAGCTCTTGATGTGGGCCCCGGAGATGCCGAAAAAGGCCGAGTCGATCTCGACGCCGGCCATGAGCTCGGCCTCCTCCTGGGCCTTCTTGATGGCCGAGGTCGTGGCGTCCAGGTCGACGACGACGCCCTTGCGCAGCCCGTGGGAGTCGGCCGTGCCGATGCCGATGATCTCGACCTTGCGCTCCTCGGTGACCTCCCCGATGACGGCGACGATCTTGCGCGTCCCGATGTCGAACCCGACGATGTAGTTGTTCTTGGGCATGGCTCAGTCTCCTTTGGAAGGTGGGGGGACATCGTCCCCGGCCGGCTCCGCGGTCCTCAAGTAGACCCGGCCGTCGAAGCCCAGGTTGACGAGGGCCAAGGGCCCGAAGAGGCCCTCCCATCCCGCCCGCCGGGCCCGGAACCGGGCCAGGTCCGCGGCCGGCGACGCGGCGCCGACGACGACCCGAATAGGATCGTCCTTGAAGGCCAGCTCGAGGGTGCCGAAGTCGCCGCAGCGGATGGCCGCCAGCCGGCCGGCCTCGTCGCCGGACAGGCTCCGGAAGCAGCGGGCCGCGGCCTCCCATTTCCCGAAGAAGTCGGAGGCGAACCCGCCTTCATCCGAGACGACCGGCAGGCCGTATTCCTCCAGGGCGTAGACGGGCTCGAGGACGCGGCCCTCCGCGTCGGCCAGCCACAGGCCGCCGCCGCGCTCGAGGACGAGGAACGGCGTCCGGACATCGACCGAGATCACCAGGCGCGAGGGGAAGACCTTCTGGACGGCGGCGTCCTCGACCCAGGCCAGGCGGCGGACCTGGGCCCGCAGGGCGTCGAGGTCGCAGAGGAGGATGTTGCCGAGGCGGGGCGAGGCGAAATGCGCGTCCAGGGCCCGCTTGAGCTCGGGCTTGGCGCAGACGACATCGACCCGGCGGATGGCCAGCTCGTCCCAGGTGATGAGGAAGAGGTAGGCCTCGCGCAGGGCCAGGAAGAAGACCGCCTGCAGGACGACGAGGAACAGGACCTGCCGCGGCCCGAAGACGCGCCTCTTCCGGTCCTTGCGCAGGGCGAGGGCCTGGCCTCCGGGCCGGAGGAACTGGCGGTGGGCGCGGACGTCGGTCGCCATGTCAGCCCCTCGCCTCCAGCGCGGCGATGATGTCCGGGATGGTCCGGTTGACGCTCCCCGCCCCGAGGACGAGGACGATGTCGCCCGGGGCCAGAAGGCCCCCGAGCAGGGGCCCGATCCGGTTCAGGTCGGGCTCGAAAGTGACGTTCCTGTGGCCGAACTGGCGGACCTCCTCGTAGAGCGCCCGGCCGTCGACGCCGGGGATGGGATCCTCGCCGGCCGGGTAGATTTCGGTGAGGACGAGGACGTCGGCTTGGTTGAAGGCGGTCGCGAAGGCGGTCATGAGCTTCGCCAGGCGGGTGTAGCGGTGGGGCTGGAAGACGGCCACGACGCGGCGCGTCCAGCCCCTCTTCGCGGCCTCGAGGGTGGCCTTGATCTCGGTCGGGTGGTGGGCGTAGTCCTCGACGACCATGACGTCGCCGACGGTCTTGCGCAGCTCGAAGCGGCGGCCCGTCCCGGTGTAGCTCTCCAGGGCCTCGAGGATCGTCCGGGGCGCCATGTCGAGGTCGAGGCCGACGGCCGCCGCGGCCATGGCGTTGAGGATGTTGTGCATGCCGGGGACCTGGAGCTTGAGCGCCCCGAGGGGCTTGCCCTTGGCCAGCAGGACCGAGGCGCTGCGGAACTCGTCGAAGGCGAAGTCGCGGGCCGAGAGGTCCGACTGGGCGGAGAAGCCGTAGGTGATGATGCGGCGCTCGATCTGGGGGATGATGCTCTGGAGGTTGGGATCGTCGAGGCACAGGATGACCGGGCAGTAGAACGGGACCTTGTTGGCGAAATTGACGAACGTCTCCTTGAGGTCGTCGACGCTCCGGTACTGGTCGAGGTGCTCCTCGTCGATGTTGGTCAGGACGGCGATGAAGGGGGAGAGGCAGAGGAAGGACCGGTCGCTCTCGTCGGCCTCGGCCACGATGAAGTCGCCGGCGCCCAGCTTGGCGTTGGCCCCGATGGTGTTCAGGCGGCCGCCGACGATGACGGTCGGGTCGAAGCCGCCGGCCTCGAGAACGAGGGCCGTCATCGAGGTCGTCGTCGTCTTGCCGTGCGAGCCGGCCACGGCGACGCCGTATTTCATCCGCATGAGCTCGGCCAGCATCTCGGCCCGCGGGATGACCGGGATGAGGCCGGTCCGGGCCTTGCGGACCTCGACGTTGTCCTCGCGGACGGCCGAGGAGATGACGACGACGTCGGCGTCCTTGAGGTTCTCGGCCCGGTGGCCGATGGCCACGTCGGCGCCCAGGCGGGCCAGCCGCCGGGTGGCGTCGTTCTCCTGGATGTCGGAACCCGAGACCTTGTAGCCCAGGTTGAGCAGGACCTCGGCGATGCCGTTCATGCCCGTGCCGCCGATGCCGACCATGTGGATGTGGTTGAGCTTGCGGTAGCCTTTCTTGGTCACGCGGGATCCTCCTTGGTGCGGCCCTCGATCAGGGACAGGCAGAGCGCGGCGATGCGCCCGGCCGGGTCTTCGGCCTGGAGGCGGCCGACGTTCCGCTCCATCGCGTCGAGCTCCCCGGGATGATCGAGCCAATGCAGGATGCGGGCGGCCAGCGCTTCGGGCCCGGCCTCGGCCTCGGGCAGGACGACGGCGCCGCCGACGGCCTCGAGCTCGCGGGCGTTCCCGGTCTGGTGGTCCTCGGAGGCCCCGGCGAAAGGCACGAGGAGCGAGGCCTTGCGCGCGGCGACGAGCTCGGCCAGGGTGGTCGCCCCGGCCCGGCAGACGACGAGGTCGGCCCGGCCGAAGTAAGCGGCCATGCCCGGGAGATAGGGGGCCACTTCGGCCCGGTCGAAGCCGGCGGCGCGGTAGGCGGCGGCCACCCGCTCGAAATCGTTGACGCCGGTCTGGTGGGTCAGGCGCAGGCGGTCCCCGGCGCCCGCCAGGACGGGCAGCGCGGCGATCAACCGGTCGTTGAGGAAGCGCGAGCCCTGGCTGCCGCCGAAGACGAGGACTTCGAGCGTCCCCGTTCGCCGCTTGGCCGGCAGGGCGTAGAACTCCTCCCGGACGGGATTGCCCAGGACGACGCCCTTGCCCCTGAAGTAGGGCAGGGCCGAGGGGAAGGCCACGACGGCCTGGCGCACGAACCGGGCCAGGAGCCGGTTGGTGAAGCCGGGCCGGGCGTTCTGTTCGAGGATGACGGTCGGCACGCGCAGTCCCGAGGCGAGAAGCACGATGGGCCCCGAGCTGTAGCCGCCCACGCCGACGACGAGCGCCGGACGCGTCCGGATGAGGATCGCCAGCGAGTGGACGAAGGCCAGGGGCAGGAGGACGAGCCCGCGCAGGCTCTTGAGGCCCCGGCCCTTGAGGCCCTCGATCCGCATGGGGATGAAGCGCACGCCGTGCTCGGCCATGATCCGCTGCTCGACGTCGCGGCGCGTCCCGACGTAGGTCAGGACGAGGCCGGGCGCCTCGGCCAGGAGCCGGCGGCCGACGACGAGGGCGGGGTAGAGATGGCCCCCGGTCCCTCCGCCGCTGATGACGACGCCGCGCTTCCTCATGGGATCAGATCCTCACCGTGCCGCCGGTGTCCCCCTTCTTCTGGCTGATGTGGAGCAGGAGCCCGACCGCGCCGAGGGTGCAGACGAGCGAGGACCGGCCGTAGGACAGGAGCGGCAGGGTCGTGCCCTTGGCCGGCCCCAGGCCGAGGACGATCGACATGTTCATCAGGGCCTGGGCCACGATGGCCAGCGTGAGGCCCGCCGCGATCATCTTGAAGGTCGGGGTCGGCGCCTCCAGGGCGATCTTCAAGCCCCGCCACAGGAAGAAGAGATAGAGCCCGAGGGTGAAAAAGGTGCCCAGCAGGCCCGTCTCCTCGCCCAGGATGGAGAAGATGAAATCGGTGTGGTTGAAGGGCAGGTAGTTCAGTTTCTGCGTGCTCCGGCCGAAGCCCGCCCCGATGAATCCGCCCGAGCCCAGGGCCAGCTTGGACTGGGCGACCTGGTAGCCGCTGCCCAGGGTGTCCTTGTCCGCGGCCAGGAACCCCTGGATGCGGGCGACCCGGTAGTCGGCCTTGACGAGGTAGAACCCGAACAGGGCCCCGGCCAGAAGGCCCGCGGCGACGAGGTAGCGAAGCTTGACCCCGCCGATGAACAGGACCATGGCCGCCAGGGTAGCGAGGATGACCGCGGTCCCGAAGTCGGGCTCGAGGAGGACGAGCACGATGAGGACGGCCAGCACGCCCGCCAGGAGGGCCAGGTTCTTCCGGTCGTTGACGGCGTCCTTCTTGCTCTCGAGAAAGGTGGCCAGGAACAGGATCAGGCTGATCTTGGCCAGCTCCGAGGGCTGGAAGCGGAAGCCGGGGAGGAGGATCCAGCGGTTGGTGTTGGCCACGGACGGCATGGCCAGACAGAGGGCGAGGAGCAGGGCCGTCAGGCCGAGAAGCCCGTAGACGAAGCCGGGCTGGAGAAAGAACGACTTCTTGATCGAGACGAGAAGGGCGACGATGGCCAGGCCGGCCAGGGCCCCCAGGACCTGCTGGACCAGGAAGTGGAGGGATTGGCCGTATTTCTCGGCGGCCATGAAGCTCGAGGCGCTGAAGACGAAGAAGACGCCGAGCCCGACCAGGACCAGCGTGACCGCGAGGAGCTGGACGTCGAATCCCAACCTGCGGCGGACGCTCATCGGCGGGCTCCCTTCCTCCGCAGGCCGGCGGCGAGGAGGCGGACCTCCCGTTTGAAGGTCCGGCCGCGCTCCTCGAAGTCCTTGAACATGTCCCAGCTCGTGCAGGCGGGGGCGAGGAGGACGACGTCGCCGCGGACGGCCCGGGCGTGGGCGGCGCGGACGACATCGCGGTAGCTCGAGACGCGGTCGACCGGGACGACGCCGCCGAGGGCGGCCTCGATCTTGCCGGCCGCTTCGCCGACCAGGACGACCGACCGGACCCTCTTGGCGACTTCTTTGCGGAGCGGGGAGAAGTCGCCGCCCTTGCCGCGGCCGCCGAGGACGAGGACGATGGGGCGGTCGAAGCTGGCCAGGGCCTTGATCGTCGCGGCCACCGTCGTGGCCTTGGAGTCGTTGACGAAGCGGACGCCGCCGACGCAGAGGACGTCCTCGAGCCGGTGCTCGAGACCGCGGAAAGCCAGCACGGACCGGCGGATCGAGGCCGCCGGCACGCCCAGGAGGCGGCCGACGAGGGCCGCGGCCAGGACGTTCTCCAGGTTGTGGGCGCCGGGCAGGGGCACCCGCGCGGCCCGCAGGATCCTCTCGGTCCGGCCGTCGCCGCGGACGGCGACCCAGCCGTCGTCCAGGAAGGCGCCCCGGGCCGGGCGCCGGGTCCGGCTGAAGCCGTGGACCTCGGACCGGGCTTCCGAGGCCAGGCCCCAGACCAGGCGGTCGTCGCGGTTGAGGACGGCCAGGCCCTCCGGCCCCTGCCGCAGGACGAGCTTCCGCTTGGCGTCGAAATAGCGCTCGAAGGAGCCGTGCCAGTCGAGGTGGTTCTCGGAGACGTTGAGGAGGACGGCGACGGCCGGCGTGAAGCGCTCGGTGTATTCGAGCTGGAAGCTGGAGATCTCGGTGACGTAGACGTGGTCGTCGCGGCTGCGGTCGACGAACGAGACGAGCGGCGTCCCGATGTTGCCCGCGAGACGGGCCTCGAGCCCGCCCTCGCTCAGGATCCGGTGGATGAGGGTCGAGGTCGTCGACTTGCCGTTCGAGCCGGTGACGCCCACGATGCGGCCGCGGAGGAAACGGTAGGCGAGCTCGATCTCGGAGACGACCGGCACCCCCTTGTCGCGGGCCGCCAGGATCTCGGCCAGGGGCGGGACGCCCGGGCTGGGCACGATGAGGTCGGCCTCGAGGAAGGCCGCGGGCCGGTGGCCGCCGAGCTCGAAGACGACGCCCCGCTCGGCGAAAGGCCGGACCTTGTTTCCGAACGCCTCCGCCGGCTTGCGGTCGGTGACCCTCACCCGGGCCCCGCGGCCGGCGAGGAACCGGCAGACGGCTTCCCCGGTCCGCTCGAAGCCGACGACGAGGACGTTCTTATCCTTCAGTTCCATGCCTATCTCAGTTTCAGGGTCGCCAGGCTGAACAGGGCGAAGATGATGCCCAGGATCCAGAAGCGGACGACGACCTGGCTCTCGGGCCAGCCGGAGAGCTCGAAGTGGTGGTGGAGGGGGGCCATCTTGAAGACGCGTTTTCCCTTGCTCACCTTGAAGTAGGAGACCTGGAGGACGACCGAGAGGGCCTCGAGGATGAACACGCCGGCCACGGTGAAGAGCAGGAACTCCTGCTTGATGAGGAGGGCGATGACGGCCAGCGTCCCGCCGATCGACAGGGCGCCGACGTCGCCCATGAAGACCTTGGCCGGGTGGCAGTTGAACCACAGGAAGCCAAGGCAGGCCCCGGCGAAGGCCCCGGCGAAGACCGTCAGCTCGGCCGCGAGGGGCACGCGGACGATGTTGAGGTACTGGGACCAGAGGGCGTGCCCGGCCACATAGGTCAGGGCGGTCAGGGCCGTGGCGCTGATGAGGGACAGCCCGATGGCCAGGCCGTCCAGGCCGTCGGCCAGGTTGACGGCGTTGGACGAGCCGACCAGGATGAAGGCGATCCAGGGCAGGTAGAACCAGCCCAGGTAGGGGACCCATTTCTTCAGGAAGGGGAAGCTCAGGCTCAGGCTGAACTGGCCGTTGAGGCCCATCCAGATGAAAACGAGCCCGACCGCCGCGGCCAGCAGGATCTGGAGGCCGATCTTCTGGCCGGGCCGCAGGCCCAGGGACCTTTTCCGGCGGACCTTCAGGACGTCGTCGACGAGACCGACCAGGCCGAAGAGGATCATGGCGGCGACGGCGATCCAGACGTAGGCGTTGGCCAGGTTGCCCCAGACGAGCGTCGGGACGACCGTGCTCAGGATGATGAGCAGGCCGCCCATCGACGGCGTGCCCTTCTTGGCGAAGTGGGACTGCGGTCCGTCCTCGCGGATCTCCTGGCCGATCTGCTTCCGCCGGAGCAGGCGGATGAGCCAGGGACCGAGGAGGAAGCTCAGGACGAGGGCGGTGACCCCGGCCAGGGCCGTGCGCACGGTGATGTACCGGAAGACGTTGAAGAAGAAGAGCTGGTCGCGGAGGGGAACGAGGAGCCAGTACAGCACGATCTACTCCTTTCCTCGGGCGCGGAGCGCTTCGACGACCGTTTCGGTGCGCATGCCGCGCGAGCCCTTGACCAGGACCAGGTCGCCGTCCCGGACGATCCCGGCGATCGCGGCCGCCGCGGCCCCGGAATCGGGGAAGAGCCGGACGGCGGCCGGGTCGAAGCCCGCGGCCAGGGCGCCTTCGGCGATGAGGGCGGCCAGGGGGCCGACGGCGACCAGGACGTCCCATTCCGCGCGGGCGACGGTCTCGCCCGCGGCCCGGTGGAATCCGCGCTCGCCCTCCCCGAGCTCGAGCATGTCGGCCAGGACGGCGACCTTGCGGCCGGCCGGCAGGGCCGCCAGGCTCACGAGGGCCGATCCGAGGGCCAGGGGATTCGAGTTGTAGGAATCGTCGTAGACGCGGACGCCGCCGGGAGCCTCGACGAGGAGGCCCCGGTGGGCGGCCGGACGGAGCGACCCGACGGCCGGCGCGATATCGCCGAGCCGGAGACCGAGGGCGAGAGAGACGGCCGCGGCGGCTAGGAGGTCCGCCACCGCGGCCTCGTTGAGGAATGGGAACCGGAGGAGTCCTTGTTCATCTCCGAAGCGAAGGTCGATCTCGAAGCCGGCGAAGCCCTTGGGCTCGACGGCCGCGGCCCGGACGTCCGCGCGGGCGTCCCGTCCGAAGGTCACCGTGCGGCCGGGGAAACCGGCGCCGAGCCGCGCGACGAGCGGGTCGTCGGCGTTGAGGACGGCCGTCGCGCCCGGCCGGGCCCCGTCGAGGATCTCCTTCTTGGCCAAGGCGATCTCGTCGAGGCCGCGGAAGAACTGGAGGTGGACGGGACTGACGTTGGTGATGACCGCGACGTCGGGCGGCGCGATGCGGGTGAGGGCCCGGATCTCGCCGGGCGCGCTCATGCCCATCTCCAGCACGGCGGCGTCGTGCCCTGGCTCGAGCCTCAGGATCGACAGGGCCAGCCCGAGGTGATTGTTGAAGTTGCCCTCGGACTTGAGGACGCGGAAGCGGGCGGCGAGCAGCGCGGCGGTGAACTCCTTGGTCGTCGTCTTGCCGACGCTCCCGGTGATGCCGACGACCTTGACCGGGCGCCGGGCCAGGACCTCGCGGGCGAGCGCCTGGAGGGCGGCCACGGTGTCCGGCACCTGGAGGAGGCCGAAGCCGCGGTCGGGCACGGCGACGGGGCGGGTGACGACCGCTCCGGCGGCCCCGGCCGCCGCCGCGGCGGCCACGAAATCGTGGCCGTCCCGGCGTCCCGGAACGGCGAAGAAGAGGCCGCCCGAAAGAAGGAGCCGGGAGTCGATGCCGTAGCTCGTGAAGGTCAGGTCGGGGGAGCCCTGGAGGACCGTCGCCCCGGTCATCCGGGCGGCCTCGGCGAGCTTCAAGGCGGCCACAGTCAGCCCTCCTCTCCGGCCCGCAGGATCTCCGCGGCGACCTCGATATCGCTGAAGTGAACGGTCCGGTCCTTGAAGACCTGGTAGGTCTCGTGGCCCTTGCCCGCGATGATGACGATGTCGCCCTTGTTGGCCGTGGCCAGGGCCCGGACGATGGCTTTGCGGCGGTCCGGCTCGACCTCGTAGGCCTTGACGGCCTCCTTGGTGAAGCCCGCTTCGATCGCGGCGATGATGGCCGCGGGGTCCTCCGTGCGGGGATTGTCCGAGGTCAGGACGGTCCAGTCGGCCAACCGGGCCGCGACCCGGCCCATCCGCTCGCGCTTCTCCCGGTCCCGGTCGCCGCCGGCGCCGAAAACGAGGATGACGCGGCGGGGCTTGAACTCCCGGGCCGTCATCAGCACGTGCTCGAGGGCGTTGTCGGTGTGGGCGTAGTCGACGACGACCTGGATGCCGCGGCCGTTGGGGACGCGCTCGAAGCGCCCCGGAACGCCGGCGAGCGAGGCGACGCCCCTGGCGATGTCCGCCGGCGCGATGTTGAGGGCCAGGGCGGCGGCCGCGGCGGCCAGGATGTTGGAAAGGTTGTGCCGGCCGACGAGCACGGACTGGAGCCTCATCACGCCGCCGGGATAGGCGACCTGGGCCTCGAGGCCGGCCTCGGTCATCGCGAATTTCAGGGCCCGGACGATGGCCGCCGGAGCGAGCCCGAAGGTGACCGTGGTCATGGGCAGCTCGGCGACCAGCCTCTGGCCCCAGGGGTCGTCCATATTGACGACGGCGGCCCGTTTCTTGTGGTTGAGGGTGAAGAGCTTCTTCTTGGCTTCGAAATATCCCTCCATCGAGGGGTGATAGTCGAGGTGCTCGCCGCTGAGGTTGGTGAAGACGGCGA
>JBFYNT010000124.1:0-14978 GCA_041304225.1 Candidatus Aminicenantota bacterium | reverse complement strand
TCAGCCTCGGGGGAGGGGACTACCTGCTCGATATCGCCTGGACCCTGACGCCGGCGGAGACCGATGTCGCGTTCGTCAGCGACGATGTCCACTACGCCTGGCCCTTCCTGCGGCTCGACCTCCCTTGGAACGGCGAGCACGGCGGCCGCATCGTCTCCGATACCGGCGCTTCCGGCCAGGAGGCGACCAACATGAAGCCCGCCCTGTGGATCGACTATTCGAACACCGTCGAAGGGGTCACGGAGGGCGTGGCCGTCTTCCAGTTCCCCGACGGCCGCGAGCACCGCTGGCTCACCCGCGAATACGGCTGTTTCGGCCCGCGCCGCCCCGACGACCTGAGCGGCCGGCCCTTCGCCTTGAAAAAGGGCGGGTCCCTCGGCCAGCGCGTCGGCGTCCTCGTCCACGCGGGCGACGTCTCGTCCGGCCGGGTCCGCGAGCGCTATGAAAAGTACGCGAAGGGAGGGTTCGAATGACCGTCCGCCGACCTTCGAAAGACCTGGCGCGCGTTTGGACCGTCGTCTTCACCGTCGTCCTCCTGGCCGCCGTCATGCTCTTCCTGCTGACCAAGGCCGCCCGGACGCCGGCCTCGCGCCTGAGCTTCATGGAAGGAGATCCCCGGGCCGGGACGCTGACGGTCCTCGACGGCGAGCGGAACGTCCTGACCTATGTCTACGGCGACCGGCTGCCTCCGGAGCTCGGCCCCGAGCAGGCCAGGTCCTGCTACATCCATCCGCTCTATTCGCTCGACGGCGAGATCCTGACGGAGGACTTCCCCCGCGACCATCTCCACCATCACGGCCTCTTCTGGACCTGGCCTTCGGTCGAGGTCCGGGGCGTTCCGACGCAGTCCTGGCATCCGGCCGAGCCGCCCCTGAGGCAGCGCTTCGTCAAGTGGGTCGAACGCGAGGTCACGGACGCCGGCGCGCGCCTGGTCGTCGAGAACACCTGGAAGCTCGGCGGGACCGAAGACGTGGCCCAAGAGACGGTCACGGTCTTCGTCCACGGGGCTTCGCGCTACGGCCGGGCCGTCGACATCGAGATCACCCTGCGGCCGGTCGGCGGCCCCATTACGCTCCGCGGCGCCGCCGAGGAGAACAAGGGCTACGGCGGCCTCTGCTTCCGGGGCCGGGCGGTCGAGGGCCCGGACGTTCCCGTCTTCAAGGGCGCCACCATGACGACCGACCAAGGCCCCCTCTCGGCGGACTCGGTCGGCCGTCCCTTCCGCTGGGCGGACCTCTCGGCTGGCGGCCCGCGGGGCGGCGTCTCCATCTTCGTTTCCCCCGACCACCCCGGTTTTCCCCTGCCATGGCTCGTGCGAACGAGCTATGCCGGCATCCTCAATCCGTGCTGGCCGGGGCTCGATGCGGCCGTCCTCGAGGCCGGTGTCCCCATATTTCTCCGCTACCGGATCTACGTCCACCGCGGCGACGTCGAGGCGGGCCGGGTCGAAGAGGCCTATGAGGCCTACGCCGCCGTGCGGGGGCTCTAGGATCCTGCCAACCCGCCGGCCCGGCCGTCCGTCTAAGGGGGTGAAAGCCTGAGATGGACACCATGGACGAGAACGCGATCATCGAGGGGATGACCCGGGGCGACCAGCGCGCCTTCCGGGAGCTCGTCGAGCGCTATAAGAAGAAAGTCTATTACCTGGCCCTGGACATGGCCCGGAGCCCCGTAGACGCCGAGGACATCTCCCAGGAGGTCTTCCTCAAGGTTTTCCGCTCCTTCAGGACTTTCAAAAAGGGGGCCCGGCTGGGCTCCTGGCTCTACCGGGTGACCTACAACGCCTCGATCGACCATCTTCGGAAGAAAGGCGCGGCGCCCGAGCCCGTCGAGGACGACGTCCTCGAGAGACTGAGCGGGAGCGGTCACGGCCTGCCCCAGTCCGCCCCGCCCGACCCGGCCGAGGCCGCGGAGTCGAGCCAGCTCCAAGACCGCATCGCCCGGGCCCTGGAGACCATCTCGCCCCAGGAGAGAGCGGTCTTCGTCCTTCGCCACTACGAGGACCTCATGCTCAAGGACATCGCCGAGTCGCTCGGCCTGTCCATCGGCTCCGTCAAGAGCTACCTCTTCCGGGCCGTCCGCAAGCTCCAGAAGGAGCTCCGCCGGCCGGCCCTCATGTCCAGCCACGGAGACCTCCGATGAGTGAATGCCGCAAGTTCACGGAACTCATGATCGAGGCCCGCTACGGCGAGCTCGATCCGGCCGGCCGGGCGCGCTTCGAACGGCACGCCGCTTCCTGTCCGGCCTGCGCCGCCGCGTACGCCTCGCTGCGAGCGGACCTCGCGCTCATGGACGAGCGCCGCCGGCCCGAGCCCGGCCCGGAGTTCTGGGACGGATACTGGGACCGGCTGTCGCGCCGGAGGCTCTGGGAGTCGATCGAGGAGGGGAGGAGCGCGTCCTTCGCCGGCCGGTTGGCCGGCGCCTTCGCCCATCTCCCCAGTTGGTCGCTCCAGGCCGCCGGAGCGGCCGCGCTCCTGTTCATCGGCGTCTTCATCGGCAGCCGTCTCATCGGGCCGGCGAACGGGCCGGTCCGCGAGACCGCGGCCGTCGCCGCCGCCGCCCCGGCCGTCGTCCAGGCCCGGAATTACATCGAGCGCTCCAAGGTCCTGCTCCTCGGCCTGGTCAACTATCAGCCGGGAGCGCAGGACGCCTACGCCCTGGACCTCGAGCGGAAGAGGGCGATGTCGCGGGCCCTGGCCGCCGAGGCCCCGTCCCTGCGCCGGGCCCTCTCGGCCCGCGACCAGAAGAGACTGCGCGGCCTCGTGGCCGACCTCGAGGTCATCATGATGCAGATCGCCAACCTCGGGTCCGGACAGGACGTCGAGGGCATCGATCTCGTGAAACAGGGGGTCGACGAGAGAGGGATCTTCCTCAAGATCGACCTCGACCGGCTGGGCCGCGAGGCCCGGTCGGCGGCTCCGGCCCAGGCCGGGGCGAACGTTCCCAGAAAAAGCAAAGCTTAAGGAGTACACCATGACCAACCTGAAGAGACATTTCGCCGGAGCGGTCCTCGTCCTCGCCCTGGCCGCCTTGGCGGCCGGCGCCGGCGCGCTCGTCGCGGCCGAAGACCCGAATAGCCAGGAGAAAGACGCCATCGCCTACAAGCAGGCCTACTCGCTCGTTCTCGAGGAGAAGTGGGCCCCCGCCAAGTCGGCCATGGACGAGATGGTCCGCCAGTTCCCCAAGAGCGCTTGGGTCGACGACGCCCGTTTCTGGTCCTGTTACGCCATGGAGAAGACCGGCGTATCGCAGGAGACGGTGTTCAAGTGCTACCAGAAGCTCGTCGCCGAGCACCCCGAAAGCGAATGGGCCGACGACGCCAAGTCCAACATGATCCGGCTGGCCCAGGCCCTGGCCAAGGCCGGCAAGCCCGAATACCAGACGATCATCGAGTCCTACGAGGACGCGGCCGAGGACGACATCCGGATGACGGCCCTCTACGCCCTGCAGAACATCGGCGACGAGGAGGCCCTCAAGACGATCCTCGGCCTCTACGACAAGGCCGCCAGCCCCAAGCTCAAGAAACAGATCGTGTTCATGCTCGAGGAGATGGAGTCGCCCGAGGCGATCGCCAAGCTCAGCGCCATCGCCCTCGGCGAGAAGGACGAGGAGATCCAACGCGCGGCCCTCTTCGCCGTCGGTGAGAAGGGCGGGCCCGAGGCCATCAAGCTCCTGAAGGAGATCCTGGCTTCGAAGGCGCCGGCCGACATGCGCCGTCAAGCGCTTTTCGCACTGGCCGAGACCGAAGACCCCGGCCTGGTCGCCTTTTTCACCCAGATCGCTCTGACCGAAGCCGAAACGGACATGGCCCGGGCGGCGGCTTTCGCCCTCCAGGAGATCGAGGGCAAAGAGGCGACGGAGGCCCTGCGCCGGATCCTGAAAGGCGCCAAGGACCGCGAGATCCGCCAGGCGGCCCTGTTCTCCCTGATGGACCGCGACGACATCCAATCCCTGCCCCTGCTCAAGGACATCGTCCTCAATGAAGCCGATAAGGACATGGCCCGGGCGGCCCTGTTCCAGATCGCCGAGATCGAAGGCCAGGAATCGCTGGCCCTGCTCCAGCAGATCCTGGCCACGTCCAAGGACGAAGAGATGCGCCGGACCGCGCTGATGGCCCTGGGCGAGCACGGCGGCGTCGAGGCCAAGGACGCCCTGATCAAGATCGCTCTGGGCGACACCGACGACGAGATGGCCGAGATGGCCGTCTTCGCCCTGTCCGAGATCAAGGAGGACGTCGGGACCGACGTCCTGCTCGACGTCATGAAGAACGCCAAGTCCGAACGCGCCCGCCGGGCCGTGCTCATGGCCCTCTCGGACGAGGAGGGCGGGGCGTCCGTCAAGGTCCTGCTCGAGGTCCTGCGGACGGAGACGGACCGCGGTCTCAAGGAACACGCCGTCTTCGCCCTCGGCCAGAGCAAGACCGACGAGGCCGTGGCCGCCCTGCTCGAGATCGCCAAGGGCAAGGACGTCCGCCTGGCCCGGGCCGCCGTGTCGGCGCTCGGCGAGATCGGGACGCCCAAGGCCAAGGCCGCCCTGCTCGAGATCCTCGAAAAGAAGGCCGGCTGACCGGCCGGGGCGATGAGGAGCCGACGATGAGACGCGCGACGATAGCCCTCCTGACCCTCGCGGCCCTGGCTGTCACGATGGCCGCGGCCGCCGGGCACAGGTCCGTCCGGCCGCCAGACGCGGTCGTGAGGCCGGCTTCGGCGGCCGAGCCCCTCGCGGGCCGGATCGCCTGGGCCTTGGGCCAGGCTCCCAAGTCGACGCCGGGCCGGGCCTTCTGGGTGGGCTACAGCATCGACCGGCTCCAGGGAGAGCGGTCCTCGATAGGCTGGTTCGAGGCCGGTGGCCGGGGACGGGACCTGACCATCTCCGAGATGCTGGCTGGGAAGACGGCCGCGGCCGGGGCTTCAAGCGCGGCGAGCGACGGCGAGATCGTCCGGAAGGCGGCCAAGGCCGCCCTCGACGACCTGGAGGAAAAGGGGCTGCCCGAGAAGAAGGTCATCAAGGAGCTCGGTTTCTTCCTCAAATACGAGCCGGGGCGCTCGCCCGTCCTGGCCGAGATGCGCATGAGCAACCTCGACCTGAGCCTCGACTTCGAGGGCTTGACGCTCTTCTGGCTGGGCAAGTCCGCTGAGGCCGAGAGCCTGGCTTTCGTCGAAAAGCTCTACGGACCGGCGCGCAACGACGACCTTCGGGAGAACCTCCTGGCCGCGGCGGGATGCCACGGGACTCCCGCCCTGGTCATCCCGTTCCTCTCGGGCGTCCTGGCCGGAGAGGGTCCTGACGAGCAGCGGAAGAACGCGGCCTTCTGGATCGGCCAGCAGAACGACGCCGAAGGCCTGCGCCTGCTCGTCCGGGCGGCGAAGTCGGACCGTTCGGAAGAGGTCCGCGAGGGAGCGGTCTTCGCCATCAGCCAGGTCGAGCTTCCCGCGGCCGTCGATGAGATCATCGGCCTGGCCCGGGGCGCAGAGAAAAAGGACGTCCGGAAACAGGCCGTCTTCTGGCTTGGGCAGATGGCCTCGGAGAAGTCCGGGAAGGCCCTCGAGGAGTTCGCCCGGAAGGACGGCGACGCCGAGATCCAGGAGCAGGCGGTCTTCGCCCTGTCCCAGCTTCCCGGCGATCAGGGCGTCGACGCCCTCATCAAGCTGGCCAAGACCCACCCCGATCCCCGGATCCGCAAGAAGGCGGTCTTCTGGCTGGGCGAGTGCGACGATCCTCGCGCCCTCGAGACCCTCATCAATATCGTCAAGGGCAAATGAACATCGGGCCCTGGCGCGGCCCGCGGCCCTTGAGCAGGATCTTCTTGTCGACGACGGCCTTCAAAATGTCGCCGAGCAGACGCCCGAGCTCCCTTTCGTCGGGATCGGAACGCAGGATCTCGACGCCTTCGGCCGAGAAACGGCAGACGAGGGTCTTGGCCTCCTTCGCGTAGCGGACCCGCGGATCGCCGGGGGAGGGCTCGAGGCGGCTGACGACGACGGTCATGCGCGTGCCGCCGCCCCCGTCCTCGTCCTTGATCAGGATGCCCACCGCGTGGGTCTTGTTCGTGTCGTCGTCGCCCTCTCCCAGATGGAATTCCCCCCGAGTGAAATCCTCGCCGGGGTATTTGGGGAGGCCGAGCACCTCGTCGCGGATGCGGGTGAGCAGCCCGGGAACGTCCGGCGGCTTCTGGGCGGCAACCAGCGATCCGGCGGCGAGGATGAGGTAGATGGGGAGGAGCGCCGGCCGGACGGCGGACGCGGAGCGCCGGGCGGGGCGATGACGGGACATGGCCTCTCTCCGCCGCCATTATAAACCAACGGGCGTCTGACAGGTACCATCGAACACGCGTTTCCAGGCCCCTTCCCCGACGGGGGAGGGGCCTTTTTTATTGACATCGCCTGGCCCGCGTGCTAATCCTAAACTGGGATAGAGGGAGGGGAAAGTGCTCGATTCGGGTGAGGACGTCTTTTTCGAGACGACCGCGTCCCGGCGGCTGGTCGATCTCATCGAACGCAGCGCCGACGAGCTGACCACGAGCTACGTCGAGGACATCCGGCGCGATCCCCGGATGCCCAGCTACCAGGGATTCGACCAGAAGGAGATCTACAAACGGGCCTTCCGCGTCTACAGCCAGCTCGGCAAGTGGGTCTCCCACGAGGCCACCAAGGACGAGGTCAAGAGCTACTGGACGGCGCTCGGACGCCAGCGGCGGCGCGAAGGATTCCCGTTCTCCGAGATCGTGCTGTCGCTCTGCCACATCCGCCGGCTCCTCTGGCTGAAGATCCAGGCGGCGGGGCTGCTCGACACCGCCCTGGACCTCTACCAGGCCATGGACCTGCAGCACCGGGTCCTCCTGTTCTTCGACCGGGCCATCTACTACGCGGCCGTCGGCTACGAGGAACGGGGCTGAAAGGCCCGTCGGGGGAGCGGGGACCGGGAAGCGGAGTGACCGTGGACGCCGGACTCTACGTTCACTTCCCGTTCTGCGCGGCTAAATGCCCCTACTGCCACTTCTACAGCGTCCCCTGGAGCGAGGCGGGCGCGCGGACCTGGCGCGAGGGGCTCGAGCGGGAAGCGGCGGCCGTGTCGGAGGAGGGCATCCGTTTCGATACCCTCTACCTCGGCGGCGGAACGCCGTCGCTCCTTGTCCCCGACGACGTCGCCCGGATCGCCGGCCTCTTGCGCGAGCGGCTCGCCCTGGACCCGGCCGAGTTCACCGTCGAAGCCAACCCCTCCGGCGGAGGAACGGGCTTCCTCTTGGGCTGGCGTGACGCGGGGGTGACCCGCCTCAGCGTCGGCGTCCAATCCTTCGATGACGGCGTCCTGAGAACGCTCGGGCGGGACTATACGGCGGCCGGGGCGCTGCGCTTCTGCCGGGCGGCCCGGGAGGTCGGCTTCGATTCTCTCTCGATCGACCTGATGGTCGGCGTACCGGGGGAGACCTCGCTGGCCGTCGAGCGCTCGCTCGCGGCCCTGCTGGAGATCGACCCCGACCACGTCTCGATCTACTTCCTGGAGAACGTGGAAGGCCTGCCATTCGAGAAGGTCCTGGAACGGCGGCCCGTCGACGAGGACGCCGCGGTCGACGGCTTCACGCGTCTCGGGGACGCCCTCGGCGAAGCGGGCATCCGCCGGTACGAGATCTCCAATTTCGCGCGCCCCGGACGGGAGTGCCGGCACAACCTCAAATACTGGCGCTACCAGCCGTTCATCGGCCTGGGGCCGTCGGCGGCTTCGCACGCCGGAGGGCGACGCTGGACCAATCGGCCTTCGCTCGAGGATTGGGTCGACGCTCTGCGGAGGAAGGGGAGCGCCCGCGGCGAGGTCGTCGAGCTCGATCCCCGGACCGCCGCCAGGGAATCCCTGGTCTTCGGTCTCAGGCTCGTCGAGGGCGTCGATCGGATCGCTCTCCGGGAACGAACGGGCGCCGACGCGTTCGCGATCTACGCCCGGGAGATCGACGAATTGGCCTCCGAGGGCCTGCTCGTCCAAGCCGGCGCGCGGCTGTGGATCCCGCCGGAGAAGCTCCTTGTCTCGAACGCCATCTTGTCCCGGTTCATTTAATGGGGCCGTTTCTATTTGATTTTTTCATCTGGCGTTCATCAGATGAATAAAATAAATGGAAACGGCCCCATTATTCTGCCGGTTGCTTTTCCGGCCGGGTCGGCCTAAAATCGGGGATCATCCCCCAGGAAAAGTGAGGATCGTGGCCGCGAGCAAACCGAGTCCCGAGTCGATCGCCCGCCGGGCGCGGGCCGCGCTCAAAGCCAAGGCCGATCCGGTCCGGGCCCGGGGTGCCGAACGGTACTTCAAGGAAACCATTAAGAGCTACGGGGTCAAGGCCGCAGACATCCATGCCCTGGCCGCGGAGCTCTATGCCGGGGTCAAGACGACCTGGACGTTCGCCGACGCCCTGGCGCTCTGCGACATCCTGGTCCGGGACGCCGAACTCGAGGCCAAGGCGGTCGGGACCCTCATCCTCAACCGCTTCAAAAAGACCTTCCCGCCGGCCCTGTTCGGCCGGGTCAAGTCCTGGCTGGCCTCCGACCGCCTCGACAACTGGGCCTCGGTCGATACCTTCTGCACGGAGGGCATGGGCGCCTTCCTCGAACGCTACCCGGCCTATGTCGAGAAGATCAAGGCCTGGACCGCCCACCCGAACCGCTGGGTCAAGCGGGCCTCGCTCGTCTCGTTCATCAAGCTGGCCCGAAAGCCCGCATTTCTCCCGGCGATCTACGGGATCTCCGCTTCGGTCTTCCAGGTCGACGACGATCTCGTCCACAAGGCCAACGGCTGGCTCCTCCGGGAGGCGGGCAAGGCCGACGCGGCCCGCCTGGAACGCTTCCTCTTGGAACACGGCGCGTCGATCCCGCGCACGACACTGAGATACGCCATCGAGCGCTTCCCGCCGGCCCGGCGGAAGGCGCTCCTCATCGAAACGAGATAGAGGAGGTCCCATGAAAACGATCCGCGTCCCCCTGTTCGTGATCCTGCTTCTGGCCCTGACGACCCTCTCTTTCGCGCCCCAGGAAGCGCGCGTCCTGCGCTTCCCGGCGGTCTCGGCCGACCAGATCGTCTTCAGCTACGCGGGCGACCTGTACACCGTGGCCCTGGCCGGCGGCGTGGCCCGCAAGCTGACCTCCCACCCCGAGGGGTACGAGGCCTTCGCCCGCTTCTCCCCGGACGGCTCGTCGATCGCCTTCACCGGCGAGTACGACGGCAACCGCGAGGTCTACCTCGTCCCGGCCGGCGGAGGCGTGCCCAAGCGCCTGACCTATACGCCCTCGCTCGGCCGCGACGACATCTCCGACCGCATGGGCCCCAACAACCTGGTCATGGGCTGGGCCCACGACGGGAAGCGGATCGTCTTCCGTTCGCGTATGGCCGAGTGGAACGATTTCAACGGTCAGCTCTACCTGGCTTCCAAGGACGGCGGGACGCCCGAGCGCATCCCCCTGCCGCGCGGCGGCTTCTGCTCCTTCTCGCCCGACGACTCGAAGCTGGCCTACAACCGCATCTTCAGGGAATTCCGGACCTGGAAGCGCTACCGGGGCGGCATGGCCGACGACATCTGGGTCTACGACTTCGCCTCGAAGACGGTCGAGAACATCACCAACAACCCGGCCCTGGACATCATCCCCATGTGGAGCGGGGACCGGATCTACTTCCTGTCCGACCGGGACGAGGCCAAGCGGCAGAACCTCTACGTCTACGACCTGGCCTCGAAGGCCACCCGGAAGCTGACCTCCTTCACCGAGTTCGACATCAAGTTCCCCTCGCTCGGGCCCAAGCACATCGTCTTCGAGAACGGCGGCTGGATCTACACCTACGACCTGGCCGCGGAGAAGACCGAGCGCGTGCCCGTGGTCATCGCCGACGACCTGGTCTCGGGCCGCGGCGGCGTGGTCAAGGTCGCCGACCGGGTCACCAACTACGAGATCGCCCCGGACGGTCAGAGGGCCCTGTTCGGCGCCCGCGGCGACGTCTTCACGGTCCCGGCCAAGTTCGGCAACACCCGGAATCTGACCGGGACGCCCGGCATCCACGAGCGCTCGTCCAAGTGGTCCCCCGACGGCCGGACCATCGCCTTCATCTCCGACCGCAGCGGCACGGACGAGATCTGGCTCATGAACCAGGACGGCACGGGCGAGCCGCGTCCGCTCACCTCCGGCGGCGACACCTACAAGTACGCGATCCGCTGGTCTCCCGACGGGTCGAAGATCCTCTGGAACGACAAGATGCTCCGGCTCTCTTTTGTCGATGTCGCGACCAAGGCGGTCACCGTGGCGGCCACGGCCGCGGCCGGCGAGATCGTCCAGTTCGATTGGTCGCCGGACAGCCGCTGGATCGCCTACGGCCTGCCCGAGACCGAAGGGCCCAACCGCGTCTACCTATACTCGCTCGACGCCAAGAAGGCCTTCCCGGTCACGGACGGCTGGTACAATTCGAACGACCCGTCCTTCAGCCGGGACGGCAAGTATCTCTTTTTCGTCTCCGACCGGGACTTCAATCCCGTGTACAGCGCGACCGAGTGGAACCACGCCTACCTGGCCATGTCCCGGATCTACTTCGTGACCCTGGCCAAGGCCACGCCGTCGCCCTTCCGTCCGAAGAGCGACGAGGTCGCGGTCAAGCCCGAAAAGCCCGAGGCGGCCGCGAAGCCGGCCAAGGGCGAAGACAAGTCCGCGCCGAAGCCCGAAGCCGCGCCGGTCCTCAAGGTGGACACCGACGGCCTCATGGATCGCGTCATCGCCCTGCCGGTCGAAACGGCCGATTACGGCTCCATCAACGCCGTCGGCGACTCCGTCTACTACGTCCGGCACAAGAACCTGGAGCGCGGCATCTCGCTCGGGCTCTACGACCTGGCCGAGCTCAAGGAGAAGGACCTGGGCCCGATCGGCGGCTACGAGATCTCGGCCGACGGCAAGAAGATGCTCGTGGCCAAGGACGGCGCCTACGGCCTCGTCGACCTGCCCAAGGGGCCGGTCGCGCTCGAGGCGAAGCTCGACCTCTCCGGCCTGGAGGCCGCCCTGGACCGCCGCCAGGAATGGGACCAGATCTTCGAGGAGTGCGGCCGGCAGATGAAGCAGTTCTTCTACGCCCCGAACATGCACGGGGTCGATTGGGACGCCCTGCGCCTGCGCTACAAGCCCCTGGCCGCGGCCGTCAACCACCGGGCCGACCTGACCTACGTCATCGGCGAGCTCATCGGCGAGCTCAGCACCGGGCACACCTACGTCGGCGGCGGGGACCTGCCGTCCGTTCCGAAGGTCAAGGTCGGGATGCTCGGGGCCAAGTTCGAGCGCGACGCCAAGACCGGCTTCTATCGCATCGCCAAGATCCTCAAGGGCCAAAACTGGGAGCGGGGCCTGCGCTCGCCATTGACCGAGGTCGGCGTCAACGTCAAGGAAGGGGAGTATCTCACCGCCATCAACGGGCGGCCTCTCGATAAGATGCCCGACATGTACGAGGCCCTCTACAACACGGCCGGCCGGCAGGTGAACCTGAAGGTGGCGGCGGGACCCGACGGGAAGGCCGCCCGCGACGTCGTCGTCGTGCCCATCGAGACGGAGAACGCCCTCTATTACAACGACTGGGTGGAGGGGAACATCGCCAAGGTCTCCCAGGCGACCGGCGGCAAGGTCGGCTATATCCACATCCCCGATATGGGCGTCGACGGCCTGAACGAGTTCGTCAAGCACTTCTATCCCCAGCTGCGCAAGAAGGCCCTGATCGTCGACGTCCGCGGCAACGGCGGCGGCAACGTCTCGGCCATGGTCATCGACCGTCTCGTCCGGGAGATGGTCATGGTCGAGGTGGCCCGCAACCAGGTCGGCGTTCCCGACCCCGGCGCGGCCTTCCTCGGTCCCAAGGTCTGCCTGTGCGACGAGTTCTCGGCCTCCGACGGCGACATCTTCCCCTACCGCTTCAAAACGCTGAAGCTGGGCAAGCTCATCGGCAAGCGGACCTGGGGCGGCGTCGTCGGCATCCGGGGCACGCTGCCGCTGCTCGACGGCGGGGCGCTCAACAAGCCGGAGTTCGCCCCCTACAGCCCGGACGGCAAGGGCTGGATCATCGAGGGCGTGGGCGTCGAGCCCGACATCGTCGTCGACAACGATCCGGCCCGGGAGTACGCGGGCCTCGACGACCAGCTCGCCAAGGGCATCGAGGTCATCCTGGAGGAGCTGAAGACCAAGGGACGGGAGATCCCCGCGATCCCGCCCTATCCGATAAAGAAGTAGGAGGGCCGATGGACGGCGACAAGATCAAGGTCAGCTGCGGCGTCTGCGGCACGACCAACAATTTCCCGGTCGCGGCGCGCGGCAAGACCGTCGTCTGCGGCCGCTGCCAAGCCAAGCTCCCCGAGCCGGGCGAGATCCTCGAGCCGAGCCTCGAAGGCATCGACGCCCTCTTCCACACCTCGAGCCTTCCGGTCCTGGCCGATTTCTACTCCTCGACCTGCGCGCCCTGCCACATGATGGCCCCCATCCTCGAGCGCCTGGCCGCCCGCCGGGCCGGGGAGATCGCCGTCATCAAGATCAACGTGGAGCAGAACCAGGAGCTGGCCCGGGAGTTCGGCATCCAGGGCGTGCCGACCTTCGTCGTCGTCCACAAGGGGGCCGAGCGGGGGAGGACGGCGGGGGCCATGGACGAGAGCAGCTTCGCCCTCTGGGCGGCCAGCCGAACATAGCCCGGCCTTCGATTCGACCGGGGATCTGAGAACTTGGGAATGCCGAAGGGGGGACTCGAACCCCCATAGCCTTGCGGCCACTAACCCCTCAAGCTAGCGTGTCTGCCAATTCCACCACTTCGGCAAAAAGGACTATTTCTTCACGGGGGTCCCGCCCGGGGCGGGAGTCTGCGCCGTGTCGGGCTTCTGCTCGGGCGTCGCCGCCGGCTGGGCGGCCGTCGACTTGTCGTCGGGCTTGGCGTCGGGCGGCTGCGCGGTCGTGGCCGCCGGAGCGGGGGCCTTCTCGCCGCCGACGACCGACGAGGCGCCGCGGCCGGAGACGATCCACAGCCCGAGCGACGTCAACATGAAGATGATCGCCGCCGCGGTCGTCACCTTGGAGAGCAGCGACGTGTTGCCGCGGCCGCCGAAGGCCGTCTGGCTGCCGCCGCCGCCGAAGGCGCCGGCCAGGTCCGCGGCCTTGCCCGACTGGAGCAGGACCGCGAAGATCAGGATCAGGCATACGATGATGTGCAGGACGATGATTAAAGCGCTCACTTCTCTTCCCTGTAGGCCCGGAGGGCTTCCTTCACGATGCCGATGAACCCGTCGGCCTCGAGGGACGCTCCTCCGACCAAGAATCCGTCGATGTTCTTTTCCTCGAACAGCGGATAAGAATTGGCCGGTTTGACGGAACCGCCGTAGAGGATTATAGCACAGGAGGCCGTCGCTTTTCCATAGCTTTCTTCGAGCCGGCGCCGGATATGGGCGTGGACCTCTTCCGCCTGGGCCGGGGAGGCGGTCCGGCCCGTCCCGATGGCCCAGACCGGCTCATAGGCCAGGACGATCTTCCCGATCTCGTCCCCGGAGAACCCGCCGAGGCCGCCGGCCAGCTGGGCATCGATCCGGGACATGGTCCGGCCGGCCTCCCGCTCTTCGAGGACCTCGCCGACGCAGACGATAGGCGCGAGGCCGGCCGCCAGGGCGGCCCGCGTCTTGCGGTTGACCGTGGCCTCGGTCTCGCCGAAGAACTGGCGCCTTTCCGAATGCCCGACCAGGACGTAGGCGCAGCCGGCGTCCCTGAGCATGGGGCCCGAGACTTCGCCCGTGAAAGCGCCCTTGTCCTCCCAGAAGAGGTCCTGGGCGCCGAGGCCGACGTCCGAGCCGGCGATGGCCCCGGCGACCGCGCCGAGGGCGGTGAAGGGGGGGATGAGGACGACGTCGCTCCCGCCGAGCTCCGGCCCGGCCGCGGCGACGCGGCTGGCGAGCTCGCGGGATCCCGCGAGGGTCAGGTTCATCTTCCAGTTGCCCGCGACGAACGGGCCGCGCGCGCGTCCGGCCATCTACTTTTCCAGGGCCGTGATGCCGGGCAGGGTCTCGTAGGCGATGTATTCGAGCGAGGCGCCTCCGCCCGTCGAGATGTGGCTGATCCGGTCCCGGACCCCGGCCTTCTTCACGGCCGCGACGGAGTCCCCGCCGCCGACGATGGAGGTCGCCCCGGAGGCGGCCACGGCTTCGGCGACGCCGATCGTCCCCTTGGCGAACGGCTCGATCTCGAAGATGCCCATGGGACCGTTCCAGAAGATGGTCCTGGCCTGGGCGATGACCGCCGCGTAGGCCGCCACCGTCTTGGGCCCGATGTCGACGCCCATCATGTCCTCGGGGAAGGGCAGGGACTCGACGACGCGGGTCTCCGCGCCGGCTTCGGGCGCCCGGGCCAGGACGTGGTCCTGCGGCAGGTGGAAGCCGACGCCCTTCGCCCGGGCCTTGCCCAGGATGACCAGGGCGATCTCGCTCTGGTCGTCTTCGACGAGCGACTTGCCGACGCCGAGGCCCTGGGCCTTGAGAAAGGTGTAGGCCATGGCCCCGCCGATGAGGATCTGGTCGGCCTTGCCGAGCAGGCTTTCGATGATCTCGATCTTGTCGGAGACCTTGGCCCCGCCGAGGATGGCGACGTAGGGCTTGACCGGCGTGTGGACGGCCTTCTTGAGGTAATCGACCTCCTTCTTCATCAGGTAGCCGGCGGCCTTGACCGGGACGTGGTCGGCGATGGCGACGACCGAAGCGTGGGCCCGGTGGCTCGAGCCGAAGGCGTCGTTGACATAGATGTCGATGCCCTCGGCCAGCCGGGCGGCGAAGGCGTCGTCGTTCTTCTCCTCCTCCTTGTAGAACCGGAGGTTCTCGAGGAGCAGGACCTCGCCCTCGCGGAGGTCCCGTTTGAGGCGCGCGACTTCGTCGCCGACGGCGTCGGGGGCCATGACGACCTTGTTGGGGATGAGCTCGGCCAGCCTTTTCGCGGCCGGGGCCAGGCTCATCCTGGGAT
>JBFYNT010000123.1:0-20744 GCA_041304225.1 Candidatus Aminicenantota bacterium | reverse complement strand
GCCGTCTGAGCGCCCAGTTCCGGCCCGACCAGCTGGCCGCGCGTCCGGCCCAGGAAGAATTCCTCCTGACGGCCGAGATCGTCGCGTCCGAGCCTATCGGCGAGGGCGTCACCAGGCCCTTCAAGCTCACCCTGCGCAAGGACGGCGTCGAGCTCAAGGCGGCTTGGAAGAACCCGAGCGGCATGCAGCTGGGCTTCCTCGAGGGCTGGCAGTACGAGATCGCCGCCTACCGCCTGGACAAGCTCATCGGCCTGAACATGGTCCCGCCGGCCGTGGAGCGCGAGTTCGACGGCCGGCGCGGCGCGCTCGTCCTCTGGGCGGAGAACAAGTACAGCCTCCTCAAGATCGTCGAAGAGGGCATCCGCATCCCCGATGAGGCCGCGGAGCGCACCGAGAAGATGAAGTGGCTGACCCGGGCCTGGGACTGCCTCATCGCCAACGAGGACCGGACCCAGCAGAACATCCTCTATACCGAGGACTGGCGCACGATCGTCTTCGACCACTCGCGGGCCTTCCGCTCGACGAGGGAGTTCACCGAAAGGCTGATGTTCGGCCGGAACGGCCTGAAGATGTCCTCCCAGGACACGCCCTGGCTCTTCCGGCGCCTGCCCCGTTGGTTCGTGGACAAGGTCCGGGCCCTGACCTTCGAGGACATCAAGGCGGCCGTCGGCCCGGTCCTCAAGGACAAGGAGATCCGGGCCATCATCGCCCGCCGCAAGCTCCTGCTCGACGAGATCGAGCTGATGATCAAGGAACAAGGCGAGGACAAGGTGCTCTATTGAAAAAAACGATTATCCGGACCGGTTTCGCGTTCGTCCTGACGGCGGCCGGCGGCCTGCTGGCGTCCCTCGCCGGACCGCCCGCCCGCCCCTCGGCGCCCGCCCAGTTCCTGGCCGACGAGATCGCCCAGCGCGAGAAATACGAGGATTTCCTCCGGACGGCGGAGGTCGTCTCGTCCCGACAGCTGACCGGCGACGAGGCCGTCACGTCGCCCTGGGTCCTGACGCTCCGGAAGGGCGCCGTCACCCACCGGGCCCTGTGGAAGAACGCCCAGGGCCGGATGGGCGGGTACTGGGAGGGTTGGACCTACGAGATCGCGGCCTATCTCCTCGACAAGCATCTCGGGCTCGGCATGGTCCCGCCCACGGTCGAGCGGGTCTTCCGCGACGAGAAGGGCTCCTGCCAGTACTGGATCGACGACTGCATGTCGCTCCGCGACCGGGAGGAGAAGCGGATCAAGATGCCGCTCATCAAGGTCTTCGGGTGGAACCGGGCGACCTACCTTCAGAGGCTTTGGGACAACATCATCGCCAACGAGGACCGGCACACGAACCAGATCCTGATCACGCCCGACTGGCGGATGGTCCTCATCGACCACTCCCGGTCCTTCCGGACGTCGGGGCGGTTCACCAAGACCCTCCTCTACTCGGCCCGCCATCCCGACGGGCCCAAGCTCATGAGCGAGCTGCCCCGCGTCCTGGTCGAGCGGGTCAAGGCCCTCGATTTCGACACCATCCGGGCCGCCGTCGGGACATACCTCACGGACGGCGAGATCCGGGCGGTGCTCGTCCGGCGCGAACTCATCCTGCAGGAGATCGACCGGATCATCCAAGCCAACGGGGAGGCCAAGGTCCTCTACTGATCAGAGGGACTTGCGCACGGTCAGGACGTTCTGGCCCCGGGCGCGCCGGTAGGACAATCCGTCCATCAGGGTCTTGAAGAAATAGACCCCCAGCCCCCCCGGTGTGCCCCGGCGCAGCTTGAGGCGGAGGTCGGGGTTCTTCTTCCGGACGGGATTGAAGGGCGCGCCCTGGTCCCGGACCTCGATGAAGAGATCGGGCCCGTCGCGCCAGACGCGCACGGTCATGTCCCCGCGCCGCGCTTCGGGATAGGCGTGCAGGGCGACGTTGACGCAGATCTCGTGGAGCGAGAGCTCGATCTTGAGCCGGTCCTCCTCGCCGAGGCCCAGGCCGGAGACGTAGTCGTGGATGAAGGCGCGGATGCGGGGGATCTCGCCGAGCTCGGCCGGGACGGTGATCTCGCGGGGGTCCAGCTGCGCCGCGGTCGCCGCCCTTGTCCCGGCGCTCATGGGTTCCGCTTGACGACGACCAGGGTCATGTCGTCTCCGGCCTCCGAGCAGCCGCTGAAGCCGAAGACATCCTCGAAGACGCGCTCCATAATCTCCCGGGCGGGGCTCGCGGCGAGCTCCCGGACCTTGCGCTCCAGGCGGGCCTCGCCGTACTCCTCCTTCTCCTCCTTGCGGCTCTCGACGATGCCGTCCGTGTAGAGGCAGAGGATGTCGCCCGGGGCGAGGGCGGCCGTCGTCTCCCCGTAGGTCTGGGCCGGGAACATCCCGAGAGGGAGCCCGGTGCCGTCGAGCGTCCGGGCCGGCCCTTCGCGGCCCATGAGGAGGGGCGGGTTGTGGCCGGCGTTGACGAAGGCGATCTCGTGCGTCCGGCGGTCGAGGATGCCCAGGAAGAAGGTGATGAAGCAGTGGCTGTCCGAGCTGGTGTAGATAAAGTCGTTCAGCCCCGCCGTGAGCTCGCCCAGGTCGAAGCGGTCGGGGAACTTCTCGTGAAGGGCGCCGCGCAGGTTGGCCATGATTAACGAGGCGCTGGCCCCGACCCCCGAGACGTCGGCGATGATGACGGCCAGGCGGTCGGCGTCGATGGGGATGTAATCGTAGTAATCCCCGCCGACGTGGCGGCAGGCCCGGGCGCTGCCGGTGATGTCGTAGGGCTCGAAAGCGGGGTCCTTGCGCGGCAGGAAGCTCTTCTGGATCTGGGCGGCCAGGGCCATCTCCCGCCGGATCCGGTCGGCCTCGCGCTCGACCTCGATGAGGCGGGCGTTCTCGATCTTGTTGGCGGCCAGGTTGGCCAGGAGGGTCAGCAGCCGCAGGTCGTTCTCCGTGAACTGCTCGAGGAGCGAGGCCCGGTCGCAGTAGATCAGGCCGATGATGTCGTCGGTGTAGAAGAGGGGGACGCACATGGCCGAGTGGATCTGGGCCTGGACGACGCTGGCCTGGGCCCGGAGGTTGTCGTCGGCCTGGATGTCCGAGATGAGGATGGACGAGCGCCGTTCCTGGGCCGTGCGGACGATCGTCTGGCTGACGAAGATGCTCTGGGTCCGCAGGGCCCCGCTCTGGACCCGGACGACCTTGGGCTCGAAGGCCCCGGTCTCCGGGTTTTTCAGCATGAGGACGGCCCGGTCCATCGGCAGGTGCTGGATGAGGACGTCCATGATGTGGTCGAACAGCTTGTCGAGGGGCATGTGGAAGATGAGGGCCTGGCTGACCTCGCTGATGACGGCGATGATCCTCTGGTCCTGCTGAAAGCGCTCCAGGTCCAAGCCCCCGCCGGGGGTCTTCATGGCCGCGGCGACAGCGGCCGGTTTCTTGAGCAGGTCCTTGACCTCGATGATGGTGTTGGAGCTGTGGGAGAAGGTCGTCCCCTCGACCCAGGTGACCCGGGATTCGAGGTCGCGGTCGAAGAAGAAGCTGGTCGAGCCGATGAGGATCTCGTCGCCCCGGGCCAGGTCGATCTCGCCGGCGACCCGGCGGCCGTTGACGAAAGTCCCGTTCTTGCTGCCCTGGTCGATGAGGGCGTAGCCCCTGTCGGTCGGGGCGATGACGGCGTGCAGGCCCGAGCTGTACTGGTCGGACAGGACGATGTCGTTGGTGGCGGCCCGGCCGATCGTCACCCGCCGCGTGGACAGCGGGTAGGTCGAGGGCTCCCCGCCTTTGGGGTAGATGTACAGGTTGGCCATGGGCAGTCCCTCTCTCTTCATTCTAAACGACGGGGCGGGTCATTTCAACCTCAGGGCCCGGCGGAGGCGGGCGGCCCGCTCCCCGGGCGGCAAGTCCTCGACGAGCGGGAGGAGCAGCGCCTTCAGCTCGCGATCGAGCATGGTGTCGAGGTGTTCGAGGGCGTAGTCGACCGCCTTGGGCGTGCCGCGCTGGAGGTTCTGGTAGGCGCGGACCACGTCCTCGGCGGGATACATGAGCGTCATCAGGTCGAAGGCGCGCTTGAGGCGGAGGCTCAGGGCCGCCTCGGCCGACTCCGCGGCGCCGGACGGCTCGAGGACCAGGTTGCAGCAATTCCGGACAAGGCAGAGGACTTCGGGACGGACGTCCTTCTTTCGGAAGCGGACCTCGGGCCGTTCGGCCCGGATCTTATAGAGAGCGTCGACGAGGGCCTGTTCCATGCCGTCCCGGCGGCGGGCTATCTCAGAGAGGAGGACTTCGGCGGCGCGCTGGGTGCCGATCCGGGCCAGGACCTCGGGGACGGCCCGGCGGATCTCCGGGGACAGGGTCTCGTCCCGGAGGGCGGGCGCGACGAGGTCCACCAGGCTTGGGCCGTAGGCCGCGAGGGCCGTCCGGGCTTCGGCGCGCGTCATGGGGCTCCCGAGCAGGTCCAGGATGAGAGGGATGTGCTCGGGGCGGCGGTGGACGGCGGCGCTCTCGAGGGCGTAGAGGACGACTTCCGAGGCCGGGTCGCCGAGGAGACGGCCCAGGGCCTCGAGCGTGGGCGGGTTCGGGACCATCCGGCCGATGATCTTGGCGGCCTCGATCCGGTCCACGACCGACGGCGAGGCGACGATCTCGCCGAGGCGCTTGGCCATGATCTCCTGGTAGGCCGGCAGGAGGAAGATGAGGTCGATCTCGCGGCGGACCTCCGGGTCGTCGATGACCTCCTCGATGCCCGGGAAGAAGCCCGCGCCGCCGACGTCGAGGAGGGCATCCATGCCTCGGGCCCTGATCTCGTCGCGCTTGATGCCCAGGAGCTCCTTGAGGTCGGGGGTCAGCTCGCTGCGGCCGACCAGATCGAACAGGTTCATCAGATAGATGGTCGTGCTGCGCTCCCGGCTTTGGATGGTGTTGAAGACCTTCATGGTCAGATCGACGTCGACGTGCTCGGCGATGGCCGTATCGCCTCCCACCCAGCGCCGCCGGATCTCCGGCTTGAGGACGTCGGGGTAGCGCCGGTAGACGAGCCGGGTCAGGACGATCCAGAGCGCGAGAAAGACCAGGACGAGGAGGCCGATCTCCCGGACCTGGGCCAGGGGGCCGTCGGTCCGGTAGTCGAATTGGCGGAGGTGGAAGAGCAGCAGGAACAGCCCGGCGCCGAGGCCCGTGGCGAACTTGTTGACGAACATGTCGATGAAGATCTTGGCCTGGTATTTGACCTCCCCCCGCACGGGGACGTAGAGGAGCTCACGGACGGACTGGCTGAGGGTGTTGTCGAAGACCTTGTCGCCGCCGCGGGAGGCCAGGACCCAGGCCAGCAGGAGGCCGGCGGGGATGACGAAGACCGAAGCGGAGGCCAGGAGCAGGAAGGCCGGCGCGAACGAGATGGCCCAGCGGATGCCATATTTCTTGAGGACGCCGCCCGTCGTGACGACATGGAAGACCGTCGAGACCGCCAGGACGACCATGAAGAAGAGGGCGATGAAAGCCGTCCGGTCGTCGGCGTCCCCGAACGCGCTCATGACGACGGTCTTGAACTGGTAGTTGATGAGCGTCCCGGCGGCGATGGCCGAGGCCAGCATGCCGGCCAGCAGCAGGAGGTAGCCGTCCTTGCGGACGGCCCGGAAGCTCTCCAGGTAGCCGACCCGGGAGGCCGAGGCGAGGCGCGTGTCGCCTGCCGTCGCGTCGACCTTCATCTGGCCGGAATAGACGAGGTTGACGGTCACCAGGGCCAGGACGAGCAGGACGGGACCGGCCAGGAGGAGGTTCTCCGGGCGGATGACGTGGGCGAAAGTCGCCAGGGCGGCCACGCCCGCGCCGGCGATGCCGCCGAGGAGCCCGCCCATGACGAAGAGACCGACCAGCCGCTTGGCCTGGTGGGGATGGAAGACATCGTTGACCGCGATCCAGAACTGGGTGACGGCCATGGCGATGAAGACGTCCGCCCAGAAACAGAAGGCGATGACGAAGACCGGGAACTCGTAGGTGATGGCCGAACGCAACCACAGCATGAAGAGGATGGCCGTCGGGTCGGCCACCGGGGACTCGACCTCGCCCGACCAGTGGATGTCGAAGATGTACCAGAAGACGAGGACGCTGGCGATGAAGAAGAAGATCGAGGCCGTGAGGTAGGTCCGCCGCGGCAGGCGGTCGAGGAGCCGGGCGTTGAAGGCCACGACGAAGCCGATGAGCAGGGCCGAGACCAGGTCGGCGTAAGGCCACCAGGACGGACGGGAGCCGATGAGCAGGCTCTCCTTGACCGGCTTGAGGATGTAGAAGACGGCGGTGATGAGGAAGAAGTAGCCGGACAGGGCCAGCGCCGACCGGTACTCGCGGCCGCGAACGTCGCCGTGGCGCTTGAGGAATCGTTCGAGCCGGCCGTCGGACACCAGGCCCCCCTGTCAGCCGCCCGCGGGATCAGCCCTTTTCGAAGCTCGCGAGAGCCCGGTCGCAGCTCTCGTGGATGTCGAGGACCTTGTCGAGCAGGGTGATCTTGAAGATCAGCAGGAGCTTGTCGGAGATCTTACAAAGCTTGAAGCTGCCGCCCAGGTCCTGGATCGACTTGTAGCTGGCCAGGATCTCCCCCACTCCGAAGCTGTCGATGAAGCCGACGCCGGCGAGGTTGAGGAGCACGTTGCGACGGCCGCGCTCGAGCTGGGACTGGACCAGGCCGTGGAGGCTGATCTGGGGCGCGTCCGAGCGGCGGATCTCGCCGTCGACGTCGAAGACGACGACGCCGTCGACCTCGCGGGTCTTGATGGTCAAAGGTGTCGTCATCGCTATGGTGTTTATCAAAAGCGCCGCTCAAAGTCAACCCGCTCAGGACCTGGTCCGTTCTTTTCTGGTAGAATGAGCGGCGAAAGGAGCCGGACATGCCACTCGTCGAGATCCATCTCCTCGAAGGCCGGACGGACGAACAGAAGAAAGCCCTGCTCACGGCGATCACGGCGGCCGTCCACGATTCGATCGGGGCCCCGCTCGAATCGATCCGGGTGTGGGTGCAGGAGTTCTCCCCGAAGGAATACATGATCGCCGGGACGCTGGCCGCGGAGAGGAAGAAAACCTAGCCCTTGGCCAGCTTCCTGCGGACGAAATAGACCGGGATCCCCAGCAGGACGATGAGCAGGCCGGGGACGGTGTTCCTCGTCTTGAAGATCAGCAGGTCGACGGCGATGGCCGCGGCGACGAGGATGTATATCGCCGGCACGACCGGATAGCCCCAGGCCTTGTAGGGCCGCTCCCAGTCCGGCCGCTTCTTCCTCAGGATGAAGATGGCCGAGACGACCAGCACGAAGAAGATGAGGACGGCGAAGACGACGTAGTCCAGCAGGTCGCTGTAGGTCCCGCTCAGGCAGAGGAGCGAGGCCCAAACGCCCTGGACGACGAGGGCCGTGCCCGGCACCGCCTTCCGGTTGAGCGTGCCCGTCGCCTTGAAGAACAGCCCGTCCTTGGCCATGGCGTAGTAGACGCGGGCCCCGGACAGGATCAGGCCGTTGTTGCAGCCGAAGGTCGAGATCATGATCAGGACGGCCATGATGACGGCCGCGGCCGGGCCGAAGATCATCCCGGCGGCGGCGGTGCCGACCCGGTCGAACTGCGCGAACTGGATGCCCCGGCCGATGGCGTCGGCCGCCTCGGGACTGCCGTGGACCGGCAGGATGAGGATGTAGGCGAGGTTGGCCAGGAAGTAGAGGAAGACGACCGCGCCCGCGCCGAGGACCAGGCTCAGGGGGATGTTCCGCTTGGGGTTCTTGACCTCGCCGGCGATGTAGGTCACGGTGTACCATTCGTCCGAGGCGAAGAGCGACCCGACCATGGCCGCCCCGATGGCGGCCAGGAGCATGAGGCCGGCCAGCGGCTCGACCGACACGATCTGGCCGGAGGCCATGTGGGTCCAGCTGGCTTTCCAGAAGACCGCCCAATTGGCCTTGATGGCCGCGGCATTGGCCCCCACAAAGAAGCCGAGCAGGATGAGCCCGCTCAGGGCGACGGTCTTGGTCACGGTGAACAGGCCCTGGATCGTCTTGCCCGTCCGCAGGCCGCGCATGTTGAGCCATGTCAGGACGACGATGCTGACGATGGCCAGGACCTGGGCGGCCGAGATCTTCAGCCCCAGCACCGTGGCCAGGATATGCTTCTCGCTGAACCAGGGGATGAGCAGCCCCGTGAACTTGGCGAAGGCCACGCCGACGGCGGCGATCGTCCCCGTCTGGATGACCAGGAAGGTCGTCCAGCCGTAGAGGAAGCCGATGAGCGGGTGGTAGGCCTCGCGCAGGTAGACGTAGAGGCCGCCGGCGTGGGGCATCATGCCGGCCAGCTCGCCGTAGCTCAGGGCGCCGATGACGGTCAGGACGCCGGTGATGAGCCAGACGAGGAGCAGCAGGCCGGGGGAGCCGACCGTGCGGGCGATGTCGGCGCTGACGATGAAGATGCCCGAGCCGATCATGGCCCCAATGACGATCATCATGGCGTCGAACAGGGACATCTCCCGCTTGAAGCCCGAGGCCTCCGGGGCCGAGGACGGAGCGGCCGGGACGGAAGGGACGGCGGCGCGATCGTTCATGGCCTACTCCTCAGCTTGCTCTTGCGGATGCCGTACGCGAAATAGATGACCAGCCCGATGGCCATCCAGGCGATCAGCCGGTACCAGGTGTCTTTGGGCAGGTTGAACATCAGGTAGAGGCACGACAGGATGCCCAGGACCGGGACGAAGGGCACGAGCGGCGTCCTGAAGGGCCGCGGGATGTCGGGGCGCGTGTAGCGGAGGACGAGGACGCCGCCGCAGACGATGGCGAAAGCGAAGAGCGTCCCGATGCTGACCAGCTCGCCGACGATGCCCATGGGCAGGAGCGAGGCGGCGACGCCGACGACGAGGCCGGTCGCGATGGTCGTGACGTGGGGCGTGCCGTGCTTCGGGTGGACCTTGGCCGCGGCGGGCGGCAGGAGCCCGTCCTTGGCCATGGTGAAGAAGATGCGCGGCTGGCCGATGAGCTGGACCATCATGACCGACATCAGGCCGACGATGGCGGCGATCTTGACCAGCGGCGAGAGCCAGAAGAGCCGCATGGCGTCGATGGCCACGGCCACGGGCGCCGGAACGTTGAGCTGGGCATAGGGCACGACGCCGGTGAGGACGAGCGAGAAGGCGATGTAGAGGATCGTGCAGGCGAAGAGCGAGCCGAGGATGCCGATGGGCATGTCCCGCTTGGGGTTCTTGGCCTCCTGGGCGGCCGTCGAGACGGCGTCGAACCCCAGGTAGGCGAAGAACATGATGCCGGCGCCCCGGATGATCCCGCTCACGCCGAAGAAGCCCGGCTGGCCCGTGTTCGGCGGGATGAACGGATGCCACAGCTCCGGCTTGATGAAGAAGATGCCGGCCCCGATGAAGATGAGGATGATGCTGATCTTGAGGAAGACGATGACGGAGTTGACCGTCGCCGATTCCTTGATGCCCCGGACGAGAACGTAAGTGATGAGGGCAATGACGAGGGCGGCCGGCAGGTTGATGAGGGAGCCCGTCTTCGACCAGGTGCTCGTCTGGGGATCGAAGGCGTAGGGGGCCTCGGCCAGGACGGCCGGGAACTGAACGCCGATGCCTTTGAGGAAGCTGACGACGTAGCCGGACCAGCCGATGGCCACCGTCGTCGCCCCGAGCGAGTATTCGAGGATGAGGTCCCAGCCGATGATCCAGGCGAAGATCTCGCCCAGGGTCGAATAGGCGTAGGTGTAGGCGCTGCCCGCGATGGGGATGAGCGAGGCGAACTCGGCGTAGCACAGGCCGGCGAAGGCGCAGGTCAGGCCGGCCAGCATGAACGACAGGGTGACGGCCGGGCCGGCGTACTGGGCGGCGGCGTGGCCGGTGATGACGAAGATGCCGGCGCCGACGATGGCCCCGACGCCCAGGAAGATAAGGTGCCAGGGGCCGAGGACGCGCTTGAGGCCCGACGCGTCGGAGGAGGCTTCCTGGGTCAGCTGCTCGAGGCTCTTGGTGGCGAACAGGCGGCTTTTCATAAGGCCGAACATATAACATAGCCTCCGGAGGGTGTCAAAGCGAGACCGAGGCCAGTACCGGCCGCGCGGCGGCTCCGAAGACGGCCCTGCGGCCTAATCTCAGTCGATCGGTTCCCTTTTATGGCCTCTCTATGAGGGCGGGATGCTTTTGGCTTTGGCCTCTCCGAAGCGGCTGTAGAGCACCGGGAGCACCAGCAGCGTCAGGAGGGTCGACGAGATGAGGCCGCCGACCACGACCACGGCCAAGGGCCGCTGGATCTCGGAGCCGGGCCCCCGGGCGAACAGCAGCGGCACGAGGCTGAGCACGGTGATGGTCGCGGTCATGAGCACGGGCCGGAGGCGGTTGAGACAGCCCTCGACGACGGCCTCTCCGGCCGGCCTCCCCTGCTCCCGGAGCTGGGCGATGTAGGAGAGCAGGACGATGCCGTTGAGGACGGCGATGCCGAAGAGGGCGATGAAGCCGACCGAAGCCGGCACGGACAGGTACAGACCGGAGAGATAGAGGGCCAGCACGCCGCCGATGAGGGCGAACGGCAGGTCGAGCAGGACGAGGAGCGACAGCCGCAGCGAGCCGAAGGTCAGATAGAGAAGGAAGACGACGAGGCCGATCGTGGCCGGCAGGATGATCGCCAGCCTCCGCATGGCCCGCTGCTGGTTCTCGAACTGGCCGCCGTAGTCGAGGAAATAGCCCGGCGGCAAGGGCACCTCGCGGCCGATCGCCCGCCGGGCCTCGGCCACGAAACCGCCCAGGTCGCGGCCGCTGATATTGCACTCGACCCCGATCCGGCGCTGCCCGGCCTCGCGACTGATCTGGCTGGGACCCTCGGCCACGGCGATCTCGGCGACGTCGGCGAGGGGGACGCGGGCCCCGCCCGGTGTCCTGACTAGGATGGCCCCGATCGTCTCGGGCGAGTTCCGCCGCTCCTCGGGGTAGCGGAGCTGCAGGTCGAAATAGCGGTCGCCCTCGTAGAGCTGGGTGACCGTCTTGCCGCCGACCGCGGCCTCGACGACGTCCTGGACGTCCTCGACGGAGAGGCCGAGGCGGGCGATCCGGGCCCGGTCGGGCCGGACGGTGATGTAGGGCTGGCCGGCCACGCTCTCGACCGTGACGTCGGTCGCGCCCCGGACCCGGCCGAGGACGGCGGCGATGGACGCGGCCCGGTCCTTGAGGACGTCGAGGTCCTCGCCGAACAGCTTGACGATGAGCTGGGCCCGGGTCCCGGCGACGAGCTCGTCGATGCGGCAGGCGATGGGCTGGCTGAACGAGAAGGCCATGCCCGGGAAGGTCTCCATGGCCTCGCGCAGGCGTCCGGTCAGCTCCTCCCGAGTCCGGGCCGACGTCCATTCGGCCCGCGGCCTGAGCACGCCGACGTAGCCGGTCTTCTCGACGCCCCGGGCCTCGAGCGCGATCCCGGTCTGCCCGGTCTTGCCGACGATGGTCACGATCTCGGGGAACTCCATCAGCCGGGCCTCGACCTTGCGGCTCAGGGCCAACGACTCGTCGAGGGAGATGCCGGGCAGGAACTGGATGTCCGTGTCGAGCGCCCCTTCGTCCATGACCGGCATGAACTCGGTGCCCAGCCGCGGCACGAGGAGGACCGCGCCCGCCAGGAGAACGACCGCGATCGCGACGACCGCCGCCGAGTGGCGGAGGCTCCAGCGCAGGACCGGCAGGTAGGCCTTGCGGGCGCCCTCGACGAGGAAGCTCCGTTTGTCCGGGTGGGGCTTGAGGACCAAGTGGCAGAAGGCCGGGATGGCCGCGAGCGAGAGCAGCAGAGACGCGAACAGGGCAATGACGTGGGTGAAGGCCAGCGGCAGGAACATCTTGCCCTCGATCCCCTGGAGGGCGATGATCGGGATGAAGGTCAGGGCGATGATCAGCTCGCCGAAGATCGACGGCTTGCGGACCTCGAGCACGGACTTGAGGACGACCGGGAGCTTGCGGACCGCCGCGCCCGCCTCGGACAGGTGCCGCTGGACGTTCTCGACCTGGATGATGGTCGCGTCGATGATCATGCCGATGGAGATGGCCAGGCCGCCGAGCGACATGAGATTGGCCGAGAGGCCCACGACCCGCATGGTGACGAAGGTGAAAAGCATCGAGAGCGGCAGGGCCAGCAGGACGATGAGGGCGCCGCGGAAGCTGCGCAGGAAGAGGTAGAGGACGAAGACGACGAGGACCGAGCCGATGAGCAGGGCCTCGGTCACGGTGTGGATGGCCCGGTCGATGATGTCCGAGCGCTTGTAGTAGGGCTCGAGGCGCAGGCCGAGCGGCAGGACCCCCGAGCCGTTGAGCTCGGCGACCCGCCGTTCGATGGCCCGGACGACGTCCCGGCCGTTGGCGCCGCGGAGCATCATGACCACTCCGCCGACGACCTCGCCCTTGCCGTCCTTGACCGCCCCGCCCTGCCGGACGGCCTGACCCGTCCGGACCCGGGCCACGTCGCGGACCAGGACCGGCGTCCCCCGGTCGGTCTTCAGGACCACGGCGCCGATGTCCCCGACGGTCTGCAGCAGGCCGACGCCGCGAACGAGGTACTGCTGTTCGCCGTGCTCCAGGATGTTGCCGCCGACATTGAGGTTGTTGCGGCGCAGGGCCTGGCCGACCTCGGCCAGGGTCAGGTCGTAGGCGTGGAGCCGGTCCGGGTCGACCACGACCTGGTACTGCTTGATGGCGCCGCCGAAGGAATTGATCTCGCTGACGCCCGGGATGGACTTGAGCAGGGGCGCGAGGACCCAGTCCTGGACGGTCCGGACCTCGGTCAGCCAGGCCATCTCGTCCATCCCGGCGGGACGCTCCCCGGCCAGGGTGTATTGGTAGACCTCCCCCATCGCCGTCGAGACCGGGCCCATGGCGATCCCGGTGCCTTCGGGAACGCGTTCCCGGACCTCGATCAGCCGCTCGAGGACGAGCTGGCGGGCGAAATAGACGTCGACTCCGTCCTCGAAGACGACGGTGACGACCGAGAGTCCCGCTTTGGAGACCGATCGGATCTGGTCGAGCCGGGGCAGGCCGCGCATGGCCGTCTCGACCGGATAGGTGACGAACCGCTCGACCTCGGGCGGCGACAGGCCCGGCACCGTGGACAGCACCTCGACCTGGATGTTGGTGACGTCCGGGAAGGCGTCGATGGGGATGCGGAGCAGGGACCAGACCCCGAGGCCGACGAGCAGGGCGACGCCGGCGAGGACCAGGGCGCGCCGGCGCAGGGCGGCTTCGATGACGCGATCAATGGTGCCCATGTTCGTCCTCCAGGCTGCCCTTGCGGAGCTCGGACTTGAGTAGGAAACCGCCGGTGACGACCACGGCCTCGCCCTCCGTGAGACCTTCGAGGATCTCGACCGCGCCGCCCGCCCGCTCGCCCGGCTTGACCTCGCGCCGGGAGAAGGTCCTCTCCCCCGTCCGGACGAAGACGATCGGACGGCCGCCGTCGTCCTGGAGCGCCGATTCCGGGACGGCCAGGGCCCGCCGCTCGCCGGCCGAGGCCACGGTGCCCTCGACGAACATGCCCGGCTTCAGCCGGCCGCCGCCGTTGGCGACCTCGACCCGCCCCTCGACCGTGCGCGTCGCGGCCTCGACGATGTCGCCGACAAGGACCAGCCGGCCCCGGAACTCCTCGCCTGGATAGGCCTGGGCGCGGAGCGTCACCTCGGCCCCGGCCCGGACGGCGGAGAGGTCCCTCTCCTGAATGTGGAGGCAGGCCCAGATCGTCGAGGGGTCGGCCAGCCGGAAGAGGCTCGTGCCGAGCTCGGCGGCGTCGCCGGCGACGACGCCGCTCTCGAGCACGGTCCCGGCTTGGGGCGTCCGGACCGGGAGGAGCGGACGCGGGGCGGACGAAGCGCCCAACTCCTCGATCTCGGCGTCCAGGACGCCCAGGAGCCGGAGCCGGTCGCGGGAGCCGGCCAGGAGCGCGCGGGCCGGCCCCTCCTCGACCGGATCGCCGGCGTGCCGCTTGAGCCGGGCGGCCGCTTGCAGATATTCGGCTTGGAGGGTCAGGTAGTCCGGGCTGTAGAGCTCGGCCAGAAGCTGCCCCTCGCGGACGCGGTCGCCCCTGACGGCCAGGACCCGCTCGAGGCGGCCGGCGGGCCGGGCGGTGAGGTGGACGACGCGGCGGGCGTTCCTGTCGCGCTCGCCGGCGGCGACGACCCGGATGGCGAGGCGGCGCGTCGCGGCCGGCTCGGTCCGGATGTCGGCCGCGGCGATCGCCTCGGGCGCGAGCGTGATCGTCGACGGAGCGGCGGCTTCGTGGCCGTCGCCGGCTTCGCCGGCGTGGCCGGGATCGACGGCCCGGTCGCCCCGGCAGCCGAAGGTGAGGAGAAGGGCCGCCAGGGCGGCTCCGGTGATCCAGGATGAGGTCGTCTTCATGGGGTGCTCCGATCATTCCGTCTCTTCGCCGGCGACTTCGAGGTCGGCCAGGGCGAGATTGTAGAGGAGGAGGGCGCGCAGGCGTTCGACCTGGGCCAGGACGAAGGTCCGATGCAGATCGATGACACCGAAGGCGGCGGTCTTGCCGTAGCGGAAGTATTCGAGCTCGATGGTCAGCTCGTCCTCGAGGTCTGTGAGCAGGCCCTGGTCGTAGACGAGGACCTGGTCCTCGGCCGACTTGGCCGCGGCGTAGGCGCTGTCCACGGCCGTCCGGGCCCGCCGCTCGAGGGACGCGGCGGCTAGGCGTCCGGCCTCGGCTTCGGCGGACGCCTCGAGGGACAGGCCGCGGGCCCGGCCCCGGGCCAAGAACGGCAGGGTCAGGCCGAACTCGACGCCCCAGGCGTTGGGACGGACGCTCGGCAGGAGGAACCCGGCCGTGAAATCGGGCCGGCGGGCGAGTCCGGCCAGCTTCACCGCCGAGACCGCCTGTTCCTGCCTGAGAGCCGCCGCCCGCAGGGAGGGCAGGGTCGCCCGGGCCCGCTCCCAAAGGACGTCGGGACCGGACTCGAGGGGCGCGAATGGCAGGGGCGTCGTCAGCGCGAGGGGTTCGCCGGCCGGGCGGCCCAGGAGGCCGAGGAGCTCGGCCTCGGCCGTTCGTTTCTCGCGGGCCTGCTCGAGGGCCTGGTTCCTGAGCCGGGCCTTCTCCGCCCTGGCCCGAAGGACATCGCCGTAAGCCGCAGCCCCGGTGCGGTATCTCGATTCGAGGTCCTCGAGGAGGGAGTCGAGCCGGGAACCGGAGCGCTCGATGGCCGCGACGGCCCCGGCCGCGAAGACCGCCCTCCAATAGGCCCTTTTCACGCGGGCGGCGAGGAGGAGCCGGACGCGGTCGAGCCCGGCCCCGGCCAGGTCCTCCCCTTTCCGGCCGATCGCCGCCCGGAGCGAGCGCTTGCCCGGATATTCGAAGACCTGTTCGACGCCGAGCCGGACCTCGAGCTCGTCGCCGGCCTCCTTGAGCCCGGGCAGGGGAATGCCTTCGAGGCCGGCGGTGACGGCCGGTTCGGGACGGGCCGCGAGCTGAAGGGTCCGGCCGCGGGCCGCCTCGATGAGGGCCCGGGCCTCGAGGACGTCGGGATTCACGGCCAAGGCGGTCTCCACCGCCTTGTCGAGGGTCAGTCCGGCCTCCTGGGCGGGAAGCGCGGTAACGATGACGAACGCCGCCAGCGCGGCGAGAAACGGCGATCTTTGGAACGCCATGATGATCCTCCTCGTCGGAAACGTCGGGGCGAAGCCGGGGACGGGATCAGACGAGGAGTGACTTGGGAGGGTGGGCGATGTCCGCGGCCGGGCTGGTCAACGGCCGGCCTTCGGCCGGCGGAGCCATGACCGTGACGATCCCCACGGCCGGGCCCAGGTCGAGCGGCTCCGGGCCGAACATCGAGGCCCAGAAGCAGAGACAGGTCTCCCCGGACGGGTGATGGGGATGGACGTGGCCGACCTGCCCGCCGTGCGAGGGGCAGTGGATGGGGCAGTGGTCCTCGGCGTAATAGAAGTGGAACATGCAGAAGGCGAACCCAACGACGAACGCCAGGACCGCGGCCTTCTTCATGACCGAACGATTATCCCACGGATGGCGGGAACGGTCAATAATTCGGGGAGGACGAAACGGGGCCGGGTCCTCGCGAACCGGCCGGCCGCTATCTTCCGCCCTCCCGTTCTGATAAAATCCGGATATGCGAAGCCTGGTCACGGGGGCGAGCGGCTTCATCGGTCGCCGGCTGGCAGCCGAGCTCGCCCGTCGCGGCGACGAGGTCGCGTGCCTCGTCCGCCGGACCAGCCTTACGGCCCCGCTCCGCGAACTCCCGGTCGAGCTCGTCGTCGGCGACCTCGACGATCCGGCCTCCCTCCTCCCCGCCGTTTCGGGCCGCGACCGCGTCTTTCACCTGGCCGGCGTCATCCAGGCGTCGCGAAACGCGGCCTTCGAATCGGCCAACGTCCGGGGCACCCGGAACCTCGTCGAGGCCTGCCTGCGGTCCGCGCCGGATCTCGGCCGCTTCGTCTTCGTCTCGAGCATCGCCGCGGCGGGCCCCAGCGGACCGGACCGGCCGCTCACCGAGACCGACGCGCCGGATCCCGTCTCCGCCTACGGCCGCAGCAAGCTGGCCGCGGAGAGGATCGTGCGCGACGCGGGGACCCGCCTGCCGGCGACGATCGTCCGGCCGCCGAACGTTCTCGGACCCGGCTCGAAGGAGCTCGATGCCGCTATCGGCCTCTTGCGCCGGCGGCTCTCGCCGTCGATCGGCGACGACCGTCCGCGGACGAGCCTCGTCGACGTCGACGACCTGGTCGCGGCCCTGGTCCTCGCCGCCGAGGACCCGCGGGGCGCGGGCGAGACCTATTTCGTCACCGATGGCGGCGCCTACGCCTGGCCCGAGATCGTCGCCGCCCTGGCCGGGGAGCTCGGCCTCGGCCGGTTCCGGATCGGCATCCCTTTCATCGCCCAGCTCGCGGCCGCCGGCCTGGCCGAGGTCGTCTCCTGCGCGACCGGGCGGCCTCCCCTGCTGACCCGGGAGATCGTCCGGGCCGGGCACGACCGGTTCTGGTTGTACGACGCCTCGAAGATCGGCCGGGACCTCGGCTTCCGGCCGCGGTACGGAATGCGCGATTCGGTCCGCCGGGCCGTCGAGGCCTCCGGCGCGGTCCCGCGCCGGAGCGCGACGCGGAAGGCCCGCCCATGACCGGGGGCCGCCGGCTGGTCATCGCCGGGCTCGAGATCCGGCTGGCGGATTTCGTGACGCTCGGCGCCCTTATGGTCCTGACCGCCGTGGCCATCGCCTGCCGCGGGCGCCTCGCCCGGCCGGCCTTCGTCATCGGCACGAGCATGGCCGTCATCGTCCTTTACATCCTCTCCCAGGCCGTGCTTCGCGTTCTGCGACCGCCCTGGCTCCGCTTCGCCGTGAGGACCGCGTCGGTCCAGCTGACCTGCCTCCAGATCTACCAGACGGCCGCGGCCCTCCAGCTGCTCCTCTTCCCGTGGCAGGACGCCCGCGTCCTGGCCTGGGAGGCGGGCCTCTTCCGCGTCAATCCGGTCGTCGCCATCCAAAAGTGGTACACACCCGCGCTTTCGGAATGGATGTTCTTCGTCTACGTCTTCTACGTCGTCATCTATCCTCTCCTCGGTCTGGTCATCTTCTTCAAGCACGGCGAGGAGGCCAACGAGGATTACCTGTTCCACCTCGGCCTGGTCAACCTCCTCTGCGGCCTGGGATTCATCCTCTTCCCGGTGGCCAGCCCTATGTACTGGCCGGAGATCCGCGACCAGCTGACCGCTCCGCTGACGGCCAGGTTCTTCGGCTCGGTGGCCGAGTGGATCCGGACGAACATCCACACGGCCGGCGGCTCCATCCCCAGCCCCCACTGCGCCGTGGCCACGGTCATGTGGTTCATGGCCCGCAAGTACACGAAGCGGGGCTTCGCCGGACTCGCCCCGGTCATCCTGTCGCTGTACGTTTCGACCGTTTATGGGCGCTTCCACTATCTGTCCGACATGGTCATCGGGATCGTCGCGGCCGGGCTGGTCATCGTCGCCGCGCCGGCCAACGAGAGGGCTTGGAACCGCGAAACGGCCCGCCTCCCCGGAGCGTCCCTGTGAGCCGGGTGTTCGTCACCGGCGCCAACGGCTTCGTCGGCTCCAACCTCTGCCGCTGGTTCCGGGAGCGCGGCTGGGAGGTGGACGCCCTGGTCCGGGAGACCTCCGATCTCCATTTCCTCGAAGGCCTCGACGTCCGGCTGATCAAGGGCGACCTCCGGTTCTCCGGGCGGATCGACATCCCGGCCGGGACGACGGACGTCGTCCATTCCGCCGCCCTGGTCTCCGACACGGCCGGCGACCAGGACTGCGCCCGGAACATCGTCGACGCGACCAGGGACTTCGTCCGCAGGCTCCGGGAGGCGGGGACGCCCCTGCGGCGCTTCGTCTACATCTCGACGGCCCTGACCCTCGGCTACGGGCGGGCCGGCATCTCCGAGGAGCGGCCGGGCCGTTCGGCTCTCTTCCTGCCGTACGTGCGCCACAAGGTCCGGGCCGAGAGCGAGCTGCGCGACCTCCACGCCTCAGCGGGATTCCCCGTCGTCATCCTCAGGCCCGCGGACGTCTTCGGCCCGAACGACCGCGTATCCTGCGCCAAGATCCTGGAAGGCTGCGAGCAAGGGCTGCCGTTGGTCGTCGGGGGCGGCCGCTGGCGATTCGGTTACTGCCACGTCGGGAACCTGTGCCAGGCCGTCGAAAGGGCTCTGATCACCCCCGGGATCGAAGGCCGGGCCTACACCGTGACCAACGCGGTCCTGCCCACCTGGCGGGAGTTCTTCGGGGCCTTCCAGCGCGGACTGGGCCGCAGGCAGAGGATCCGCGTGCCGGTCATCGCCGCCCGGGCCCTGGCCGCGGCTTCGGACGCCGTGAAGGCCGTCTGGCCCCGCTTCGAGGGGAAGCTCAACTACTATCGGATCCGGCGCGTCACGACCGAGACGACCTACGACATCTCGAGGACGATCGCCGATCTGGGGTACCGTCCGGACGACGACTACGCGCGCCAGTTCGCGGAGATCGTCGAATGGTACAAAAAGGAGAAAGCGCGTGGCGGATTGGATTGAGCGCGCCGCCGGGCCCGGCGGCATCACCCTGTCCCTCGTCTACCTGGAGCTCGTCCTGGCCCTGACCCTGCTCACCACCGTGCTCCATTTCCGCCGGCTGGAACGGAGCCGCGACGAGCTGCGGGCCGTGCGCCTCTACTTCCTGGCGGTGTTCGTCCTGTTCCTGGCCCTGCCCTGCGCCCTGACGGCCCTGTCGTCCCCGAGGCCCGCGGCGACGCTGGCCGGCTTCGGCTGGACCTTCGGACGGATCGGACTGGGGCTGAAGGTCCTGCTGGGCGGGATCCCTCTCGCCGTCCTCGCGGCCGTCTCCGGATCCCGCGATCCCGGGATGGCCAAGACCTACCCGATCGCCAAGGCCGCCTGTTCCGGGAGAGGGCGGTTCGCCGGCTACGAGCTGTCCTACGTCGTCCTTTATTACCTGCCCTGGGAATCCGTGTTCCGCGGCGTCCTGTTCTTCCCCCTCGTCCCCGCGATCGGGCTCATCCCCGCCCTGGCCGTCCAGACCGCCGCGGCGACCTTGCTCCACATCGGCCACCCCGACAAGGAGATCGTCGCGGCCGCGCTATCCGGGCCGTTTTTCGGTCTTATCGCCTTTTACACCGGCTCGTTCGTCTACCCGCTCATCCTCCACGCGACCGCCGGCGTCTTGGCCGACACCCTCCTCTGCCGCCGCCTTCGACGGGGAGAGCGGTGAAGGTCCTCGTCACCGGGGCGACGGGTTTCGTCGGTTCCGTCCTCATGCCCGGGCTCGTCGCGCGCTACGGCGCGGCCGCCGTCGACGCCTTCGTGCTGCCCGGTGACATCGTCCCGACGACGTGGCGTGACGCCGGGGTCCGCGTCGTCCCCGGCGACATCGCCGATGCCGGGGCCGTGCGCGCGGCCGTGGCCGGGCACGACCGCGTCGTCCATTTGGCCGCGCTCATCTCCTATTGGAAAGGCGACGAGGACCGCTTGCGGCGGGTCAACGAGGACGGCACCCGGGCGGTCGTGGAGGCCGGGCTCGCGGCCGGCGTCGGGCGGCTCGTCCACGTCTCCTCGGTCGGGGCCGTCGGTTTCCACCCGGACGGGACGCCGGCCGACGAGACGACGCCCTTCAACTGGCCCGCGGACGTCCTCTACATGGGCTCCAAGCGTCGGGGCCAGGACATCGTCGAGCGGGCCGTCCGGGAACGGGGCTTGAAGGCCGTCATCCTCAACCCGGCCTCGATCATGGGCCCCGGCGACCACGATCCGGCCACGCCGCACAACCAGCTGTATCGGAGGATATGCCGGCGGACGCAAGTGGGCTCGTTCGCCGGCGGCCTGGCCATCGTCGACGTCCGGGACCTCGTCGCCCTCATCATGAAGGCGCTCGAGGGAGCGGGCCGCGACGGGGAGAGCTACCTCGCCGTCGGCGCCAACCTCACTTATAGCGAGGTCCTGCGCCGCATCGCCCGGGCCTGCGGCCGCCGGGCCTATCCTTTCGCCGTGCCGGCTCCCCTTCTCCGGGCGGCGGGGACCGTGCTCGAACGGATCGCCAGGTCGACCGGGCGCCGGCCCCTCCTCACCGCGGCTTACGGCCGGCTGAGCGGCTGGACGGCCTACTACGACAACGCCAAGAGCCGGCGGGAGTTCGGCCACGTGTACATCGACCCGGACCGGACGATCGAGGACGGCTGGAAGTATTACCGGGATGCGATCAAAGGCCGTACCGAACGCTAAGAACAGAAGGGGTCAAAACAAACTTATATAACATAAAGATAAAAAGTAGGTTTT
>JBFYNT010000122.1:0-18406 GCA_041304225.1 Candidatus Aminicenantota bacterium | reverse complement strand
CGTTGAGCGCCTCGGGCGCGAGGCCGAGGCCGCGGCAGTCGAGGAGCGCGAGGTAGGTCCCCTCGGGCCGGATGAGCCTGATCTGGGGCAGCCGCTCGGCCAGGAACGCGGCGATGAGGTCGATGTTGGCGGCGAGGTAGGGCAGGAGGGCGTCGAGCCAGTCCCCGCCGTGGCGGTAGGCCGCTTCGAAGCCGGTGATCCCGAAGATCTGGCCCAGGTCGAAGCCCGACCGCTCCTTCTCGTCCTCGAACCTCTTCAGGAGATCCGGATTGGGGACGGCCACGACGGCCGTGCTCAGCCCGGCGATGTTGAAGGTCTTGCTCGGCGCGACGCAGGTGATCGTCTGCTGGGCCAGCTCCGGCGCGAGCGCGGCGAAGACCTGGTGGCGGTGGCCGCGGTAGACGAGGTCGTGGTGGATCTCGTCGGAGACGACGAGGAGGTCGCGTTCGACGGCGATGCGGCCGAGGGCCTCGAGCTCCTGGAGTGTCCAGACCCGGCCGACCGGATTGTGGGGGGAGCAGAGGATGAGCATCCGGCCGGCGGCGTCGATCTTCGTCCTGAGGTCGTCGAGGTCCATCGTGTAGCGCCGGCCGTCGAACCGGAGGGGATTGCGGACGACGCGGCGGCCGTTGTTCTCGATGGCGTAGTAGAAAGGATGATAGACCGGCGGCTGGACGATGACCGGGTCGCCCGGTTTGGTGAAGGCCCTCACGATATAGTTCAAGGCCGGCACCAGGCCCGGCGTCATGGACAGCCAGCCCGTTCCGACGGACCAGCCGTGCCGCTGGCGCAGCCAGCCCGCCGCGGCCTCGAAGAACGACGGGGGGGTCTCCGGGTAACCGAAGACGCCGTGCTCGACCCGGCGCTTCAGCGCCTCGATGACGGCCGGCGGGGCCTCGAAGTCCATGTCGGCCACCCACATGGGGATGGCTTCCGGGACGCCGAGGTCCCGGCGGGGGTGGACCCACTTCATGGACTCGGTCCCCGTCCGGTCGATGACCTTGTCGAAGGGGGACATGATACCCATTAAATGAGGAACCTGCCGTTCCTGGCGATGGTCTTGCCCCGGACCGTGAGGGAGACCTTGTCGACCAGGGCGTCGAAATGGAACTTGCTCTTGTTCTTGCCGATGCCGTAGGAGTCGCCGATGGCGAAGTGGACCGTCCCGAAGGCCTTCTCGGCCTCGAGCATGTTCGGGCATATCCGGGCGCCCTTGTTGGTGCCGATGCCGAATTCGCCGATGACGCGGGCCGTCGGATCGTCGCCCACGGTCTTGAGGACCTCGGCGATGCCCGCGCCCGTGGAGGCCACGAGCCGGCCCTTTTCGAAGGTCATCGTGCCGCGCCCGAGCTTGTCGTCGATGAGCCCGATGGCGATCGTCCCGGTGAAGGTCTCCTCGACCGGGGCGGTGAAGCACTCGCCGGCCGGCAGGTTGCCGTGCACGCCCTTCCGGGAGATGTCGCCGACGTCCTCGTGCCAGGCCCGGCCCTTGACGCTGAAGGCGATGCGCGTCCCGGCGGCGTTCTCGACGAGGATCTCGTCGGCGTCCTTGACGGCCCGCACCACCTTCTTGGTGAACGCGGCCATCTCCGAGAGATCGATGGCCACCAGCCGCTCCATCATGTCCCGGGTGATGCCCGGCATCATGCAGATGCGGCCGTTCTTCGAGCCCTCGGCGACCATGAAGCCGCGGAAGGGCTTCTCCGGGAAGCGGCCTTCGAGGAGATAGGTCGTGGCCGCCGCGCCGCGGATGAGATCCCGGAACTGCCGGGTCGGCTCCGTGATGGGCCGCAGGGTCTCGGTCATCAGGTAGGTGGTCACCTCGGCGCCGGCTCTCTTGGCGTGGAAGGCCAGGGCCTCGGCGATCTCGAGCTTCGGCACGTCGGTGACGAGCAGGTACGGCTCGCCGGTCTTGAGCCGGAGCGCCTGGTTGACGGCCCGGTCGGCCGCCGCGTAGAGCTTGTTCGCGCGCATGGATCCCCTCCGGTGTCGTTATTTCGTCCGCCGCGCGTCGAGGTAGACGAACGCGCAGAGCAGGGTGAAGGCGATGAGACTGGCGATCTGCCCGAAGCCCGAGAACCAGGGCGCCGCGGCGCCGTCGACCCAGCGCCCGCCCTCCAGGACCATGGAGATGCCCAGGCTGATGTAATGGTCGAGGCCGGCCAGCTTGAGGACGGCCAGGACAATGCCCATGAGCGCCCCGCCGGCGATGAATCCGGAGGAGATGAGGGTGCCGCGGTTGACCCGGCGCTCGGCCAGGTCCTTGTCCTTGGTCGATTTCCGGACGAGGTGCGAGAGGAAACCGCCGACCAGGAGCGGCGTCGTCAGGGGCAGGGGCAGGTACATGCCCAGGGCGAAGGCCAGCGGCGGCACCTTGGCCAGCTCGGCCGTCAGGGCCACCGAGGCCCCCATGGCGTACAGGAGCCAGGTCACGGGCTCGCGCGACATCATCGACTTGATGACCGTGGCCATCAGGTTGGCCTGGGGCGCGGCCAGGGCCCCGCTCTGGAAGGAGAAGGCCTTGTCGAGGATGTAGATGGCGACGCCCACGGTCAGGGCCGAGACCAGGATGCCGGCGAACTTGAAGCGTTCCTGGTTGCGCGGGGTCGCCCCGAGCCAGTAGCCGATCTTGAGGTCGGTGACGAAGCTGCCCGAGATGGACAGGGCCGTGCAGACGACCGCGCCGATGAGCAGGGCCACGGCCATGCCGTCGTTCCCCGACAGGCCCGCGCCGAGCAGGAGGACGCTCGACAGGATGATCGTGATCAGGGTCATGCCCGAGACGGGATTCGTCCCGACGATGGCGATGGCGTTGGCGGCGACCGTCGTGAACAGGAACGACAGGAGCAGGCAGACGAGGACGCCGATGACGGCCAGCTTGACGTTCGAGATCCAGAGAAAATAGAGGAAGAGGCCCGCGGAGGTGGCCAGCAGGCCCAGGATGATGGTCTTCATGTTCAGGTCGCGGTCGGTCCGCGGCGCCGCCGCGGCGCCGCCGCGCTTGCCCTTGAAGATCTCGCGGAAGCCGAGCGAGAACGACCGGACCATGACCGGCATGGACTTGATGATGCCCAGGACCCCGGCCATGAAGATGGCGCCGATGCCGATGTTGCGGACGTAGGTGCTGAAGATCTGCGTCTCGCTCATCTGGGCGATGGGCACCGTGCCCGGATAGACCGCGCCGGGCACATGTTGGCCGAGGAACCAGATGGCCGGGATGAAGGCGAAGTGCGACAGCAGCCCGCCGGCGACGATGACCGCGTTGTAGCGCAGGCCGATGACGTAACCGAGGCCGAGGAAGGCCGACAGGGCGTCGAGCTTGAAGACCATCTTGGTCTTGACGGCCAGATTGTCCATGAAGGGCAGGAAGCGGAAGTCGACGAGCTCGTTCCAGAGCCGGACGCCGATGGCCAGGAACTCGTAGACGCCGCTGACGGCGACGCCCAGGATGAGGGCCATGGCCTGTTTGCCGCCGGACTGGCCCGAGACCAGGATCTCGGTCGTGGCCGTGGCCTCGGGGAACGGCAGCTTGCCGTGCTGCTCGACGCAGAAGTAGCGGCGCAGCGGCGTCAGAAAGAGGACGCCCAGGCAGCCGCCGAGGAAGGTCGACAGGAAGATCTTGACGATGTCCGTGGGCAGCCCGAGGATGTAGAGCGCCGGGATGGTGAAGATGGCCCCGGCCACAAGGGCCCCGGAGGCGGCGCCGATCGACTGGAGGATGACGTTCTCCAGGATGGTGCTCTTGCGCTTGTACATGTAGCCGATGCCGACGGCCAGGATGGCCACGGGGATGGCCGCTTCGGGCACCGTGCCCACCTTGAGGCCCAGGTAGGCGATGGAGAAGGTGAAGAACAGGGACATGAGGAGGCCCCAGACCACCGAGCGGACGGTGACCTCGGGGACGTCGGCCCCGGCCGGGACATAGGGCTTGTAAGCCTCGCCGGGCGGAAGCTCCTGGTAGGCCTCGGGCGGCAGGGATGTCCGGGACGTCTCCATCGCAGTCTCCTTTCTCAACCGGTTCGTATCGGACGGAACGCGGGCTGTGAGACTCAGGGGGTCTTCGTATACCTCGCCAGGATGTCGTTGTTCAGCCGGACGAAGGTGTCGTAATTGATGCGGACCTTCTTTTCCTCGCGGGCCTTGGCCATGTAGGAGCTCAGGAACTTGTTCTGCTTCTGCTCGAGCAGGCCGTCCCGCTCCGTGGCCTTGGTCTTGTCGAACTCCTCGCGGGTGACTTCCTTCCGCTCGAGGACGCGGAAGACGGCGTAGCCCTCGTCGACGGCCTGGGGCTCGCTCACCTGCTTGAGCGGCAGGCTGAAGACCAGGGTGTCGATCCCGGGCCGTTCCCCGACGAGGCTGAGATATTGTTCCTTCTTGTGGGCGTCGACCAGCTTGTACTCGAGGCCGAGCTTGGAGGCCTCGGCGTTCCAGTCGTCCTTGAGCGACGCCGCGACCTCCCGGAGCCGGGCCCGGGCCCTGTCCTTCTTCAGGGCGTCGAGGACGTCCTTTTCGATCTCGGCCCGGACTTCCTCGAACGCGGCCGGCCGCTCGGGCTCGATGGCCTTGAGCTCGGCCAGGGCCTCGCCGGCGAGGACATAGACGGGCGCGGAGATCTCCTTCTCCTTGAGGCCGAAGAGGGCCTCGCTGAGGGCGCCGGACGAGTCGAAGGGGCCCAGCGAGTCGCCCTTCTTCAGGGCGCCCGTCGAGGCCGGCTTGAGGCCCTGTTTCTGGGCGGCGACGTCGAGGCTCTTCTCCTTGCGGGCCAGTTTCTCCAGGCTCTGGATCCTCTCGGCGACCAGGGCCCTGGCCTTCTCGTCCGTGAGCAGGCCCTTGATCGTGGCGCTGACCTCGGCCAGGGGCTTGGTCACGGCCGCGGTCTTCTCGGTGGCTTTGAGCACGGCCGCGCCGGACTCGGTCTCGACGACCTCGGAGACGGCGCCCGCCTCGAGCGAACCGACGGCCTCCGTCTCGGGGGGCGTGAGGGACCGCCAGTCGAACAGGCCCCAGTCCCCGCCCGCGGCGGCCTTGTCGTCCTTCGACTTCGCCCGGGCCAGGGCCGCGAAGTCCTCGCCGCCGGCGGCCCGCTTCCGGACGTCGCGGGCCTCGGCCAGGACGGCGTCCTTGTCGGCCGCGGTGTAGGGGAGCCAGACGCGGCTCACCCGGACCTTGTCGGGCTCCTGGAACTGGGCCTGGTTGTCGCGGTAGTACTTCTCGACCTCGGCGTCCTTGACCGTCACTTCCTTCTTGAGGTCCTCGGTCTTCAGGAGGACGTAGTCGGCGGTCCGCTTTTCGGGGATCTTGTAGGCCGAGGGGTCCTTGCCGAATTGGGCCCGGAGATCGGCCTCGGACGGCTTCTCCGCGACCTCGGTCTTGGCCGTCTCGGCGACCAGGTACTCGACCTTGGCCGTTTCGTTCTGCTTCCGGTAATTGTCCCAGACCTCTTCGTCGGTGACGAACAGGCCGGCCGTCAGCAACCTGACGGCCTTGCCGACGACGACGTCCTGCCGCAACCCCTTCTCGAAGTCTTCCAGGGGAATGTGGTTGTAGTCCAGGACCCGCTGGTAGTCCTGGAAGCCGACGAATTGGCCGTCGCGCTGGAACGCGGGATAGGAGACGATCTTGGCCCGGACCTCGGCGTCGGTCGCCCGCAGGCCCATGTCCGCGGCGATCTTGAGGAGCAGCCGCCGCTGGACGATCTGCTCCAGGACCTGCTGGGGCACGCCGAGCTGCTGGATGAGGTTGGCGTTGAGCTCGCCCCCGAACTGCTCCCGGATGGCCTCGAGCCGTTGCCGGAGGGCCTGGTAGTACTCGTCGGAGACGATGCGGTCCCCGCCGATCGTGACCAGGGTGTCGGACCGGCTGGCCTCGCCCAGGCGGCCCGCGCCGCCCCAGATGGCGAAGATGGCGATGACGAACGTGGCGACGATGAGCCAGAGGACGGGCTTGAGCGACTTGACGTGGCGTCTCATTGATTTCAGCATGGGTTCACCTCGAACGGCGTCGCCGCTCTTCGTCGAAAAGGGGACGCAGTCTGTTGTAGGTCGTGTCCAGGTCCTCGATGAAGACCCGGGTCGCCCCGACGAGGGGCATGAAGTTCGAATCCCCCGTCCAGCGGGGGACGACGTGGAGATGGTAGTGGCCGGCGACGCCCGCCCCGGCGCTCCGGCCGAGGTTCATGCCGGCGTTGAAGCCCTGGGGACCGTAGGCCGCGCCGAGGATCCGCAGGGCGGCCTGGAGGAGTTCGGCCAGCTCGTTCCGCTCCTCGGGCCGGGCCGCGACGAAGTCGGCGAGGTGGCGCCGCGGGGCGATCATCAGGTGGCCCGGCGTGTAAGGGTACTTGTTGAGCATGACGAAGTTGCGGCGGCCGCGGAAGAGGACCCCGGCGCCGCGGTCGTCGCGGCCCTTGACGGCTTCGCAGAAGACGCAGCGTTCCACGGACCCTCCCCGTCGGACGTAGTCGGCCCTCCAGGGGGCGGAGATGTAGCGCATTACTTGTTGATCAGCTCCTTGAGGAGCTTGCTGGGCTTGAAGTAGAGGACCTTCTTCGGCGGGACCTTGACCGGCTCGCCCGTCCGGGGGTTGCGTCCGGCCCGCGACGTCCTCTTGCGGAAGCGGAAGCTGCCGAAGCCGCGGATCTCGATCTCCTCGCCCCGGAGGATGGCCTCGCGGATGGTCTCGAAGAACAGGTTCACGCCTTCTTCGGCTTCCTGCTTCGGGATGCTCAGCTCCTGGGAGATCTTGTTGATCAAATCGGCCTTAATCACGGGGGTCCTCCTTTTGGGTTCCCTTTTTCGGGGCCTTGAAGCCCTTCAGCTGGTCTTTCATGATGTCGCCGAGGGTCATCCGGTCGTTCTGCGATTCCATGAAGCGCTGGAAGTCCTGTTTTTCCAGGTCGTAGACGGCCTGCTTGAAGCTCAGGGAGATCTTCTTGGCCTTGGGGTTCATCTTGACGATCTTGGCGTTGCGCTCGTCGCCGACGGCGAAGGCGTCGGAGGGCTTCTCGAGCTTCTTCTCGTCGAGCTCGGCGGTGAAGACGACGCCCTCGATGCCCGGGACGATCTCGACGAAGGCGCCGAAGTCGGTCAGCCGGACGATCTTGACCTTGACCACGTCCCCGGTCTTCTGCCGGGTGAAGAACTCCTCCCAGATGTCGCCCTCGAGCTGCTTCATGCCCAGGGAGACCTTCTGCTTGTCGACGTCGATGTTGAGGACGAGGACCTCGACCTCCTGGCCGACCTGGAGCTTCTCGGACGGGTGCTTGACCTTTTCCCAGCTGATGTCGGAGATATGGACGAGCCCTTCGATGCCCTTCTCGACCTCGACGAAGGCGCCGAAGTCGGTCAGGCTGGTGACGACGCCCTTGACCCGGGCGCCGACGCCGTGCTTCTGGCGGAAGGTCTCGAGGGGATGGGCGGAGGCCTGCTTGAGGCCGAGGGAGATGCGCTTGGTCGTCGGGTTGACGTCGAGGATGGTGACGACGACCTCCTGGCCCGCGCTGAGGACCTTCTTGGGGTGGACGAGCTTGCGCGACCAGGTCAGGTCGGAGATGTGGACGAGCCCCTCGACGCCCTTCTCGAGCTCGACGAAGGCGCCGAAGTCGGTCAGGCTGGTGACCTTGCCGGTGATCTTCTGGCCGGCCTGGTACTTCTCGGCGATGTTGGCCCAGGGGTCGGCGGACAGCTGCTTGAGGCCGAGCGAGATCTTCTCGTCCCGCTCGTTGAAGTCGAGGACGACGACCTCGACCTCCTGGCCGACGGCCAGGTGCTCGGACGGGTGGACGTTCTTGCCCCAGGAGATGTCGGAGACATGGAGCAGGCCCTCGATGCCGCCGATGTCGACGAAGGCGCCGAAGTTGGTCAGGGACTTGACGTGGCCGGCGACCCGGGCGCCTTTGGCGAGGTTGCCGAAGACGTGCTTTTTCTTCTTCTCCCGCTCTTCCTGGAGCACGAGCTTGCGTGACAGGACCGCGTTGTCGGTCTTGCGGTCGAACTTGACGACCCGGAACTTGAGGGTCTGGCCGATGAGCCCGGAGGCGTCCCGGACGGGACGGATGTCGACGTGGGACTCAGGCAGGAAGGCCATGATGCCGACGTCGACGTTGAAGCCGCCCTTGGTCCGCTCCAGGACCCGGCCGGTCACCGTCTGGCCGTTCGCGAAGGCCCGGTCCAGGTCCTCGATGGCCCGCAGGCCGTCGGCCCGCCGCTTGGACAGGACAAGGTAGCCGTCCTTGATGTCGGTCGACTCGAGCATGGTCTCGATCTCGCTGCCCGGCTCCAGCGCTTCGAGGGCCTCGGGGTCGGCGAATTCCTCGTTGGGGATCATGCCCTCGGTCTTGAAGCCGACGTCGACGAGGACGTGAGTCGGGGTCCGCTTGATGACCCGGCCCTTGAGGAGTTTCCCCATCGTGATCTCTTTGGTGCTGTACTCGTAGCGGTCGAGCATCTGCTCGTAGTCTTCGGACGACATGGGCTTGTCGTCGCGTTCGGGCTGTTTGTTCGGCTCGGTCATGGCGCAATGCTCCTGAAAGGGATTATCGGAGACGTCCCGTCCTCTTAGGGCCGGAAAAGACGCTTCATACTATACGAGTTCATTCTCCGTGTCAACTCTAAGTCGAGGCCTCGTCTACACTTAGCGGTCAGGCGTCGACAGCCTTCTCCTCCTCGAGGATCTTGGCGATCTCCGTCTCGGAGGGCAGCTCGTCGAGGCTGTCGAGCCCGAGGTAGAGCAGGAACTCCTCGGAGGTCCGGTAGACGAGGGGATTGCCGGGGGCCTTCTTGCGCCCCACGATCTTGATGAGCTTCTTCTCGAGCAGGGTCTTCAGGGCCCCGGTCGAGTCGACGCCCCGGATGGCCGATATCTCGGACTGGGTCACGGGCTGGCGATAGGCGATGGCGGCCAGGGTCTCGAGGCCGGCCGACGACAGCCGGTTCTTGCGCTCGATCTGGAGCAGCCGGCGGACCTCGCGGTCGTGGGCCGGCTTGGTCGAGAAGAGCCAGCCGCCGCCGGTCCTGACGATCTGGATGCCCCGTCCGTCGGCGGCGTAGTCGGCCACGAGGGCCTCGACGGCGGCCTGGATCTCGGCTTCGGGCAGGCCTTCGGCCACGGCCGCGAGGCGCTCCAGGGTCACCGGATCCTGGGAGACGAAGATAAGGGCTTCGATGAGGTTCTTGAGGTCAGTCATGGGCACCCGTCCTGCGCGCGTCCTTGCGGAGCCAGACACGGATCGTCTGGAAGAGCTCGTCCTGGACGGCCACGGCCACCCGGGACTTGACCAGCTCGAGGATGCAGAAGAAGGAGACCAGGGCCTCCTCGAGCGTCTCGTGGGCCTCGAAGTACTCGAGGAAGTCGAACATCTGCCGGTCGTGGAGGAGCGCCACGAGCTCCTTCATCTTGACCTCGATCGAGACGTCCCGGCCGCGGATGATCCGGGTGTCGTCGGCCGAGCGGCGCTTCATCATCCGGAAGAAGGACTCGGCCAGGTCGAAGAGGGAGAGCTCCACCGGCTCGAGCTCGCTCTCGCCGGAAAGCGGCGGGATGAAGTCCCGCTTCCACTGCAGGATCTGGACGTCCTCCCGCTCCCGGAGCAGCGAGCAGGCGGCCTTGACCTTCCCGTACTCGACGAGGCGGTCGATCAGGACCCGGCGCGGGTCCTCGCCTTCGGCCAGGTCGGTCTCGCGGGGCAGGAGCATCTGCGACTTGATGTAGATGAGCAGCGCCGCGATGAACAGGAATTCGGCCTCGCGGTCGAGGTTGATCTCGGTCTTGCGCTCGAGGTATTCAAGGTAGTCCCGGGTGATGGCGGCGATGGGGATGTCGTGGATGTCGATCTTCTTCTTGCGGATGAGGAACAGGAGGAGGTCCAGGGGACCCTCGAAGACGTCGAGGCGGACCTGGTAGCCGTCCGCCGGATCGGCGGACGACGGGACGGGCGGGACGGCCGCGTCCTCGAGCGGCGGGATCTCGGCGGCGGCTTCGGTCATGCTAGCTGAAGAGTCTCAGGACCAGGTTCTGGACGGGCGCGAAGATGAGGCTCAGGACGCCGCTGTACATGATGACGAGGAGGATGAGGAAGCCGTAGGGCCGGAGCCGCTCGTACTGGGCCGCGGCCCGTCCGGACAGGAGGCCGGCCAGGATGCCGCTGCCGTCGAGCGGCGGCACGGGGATGAGGTTGAAAACGGCGAGCGAGATGTTGATCAGGGCCGTGAAGAGCAGGACGATGCTCAGCCCCTCGAGCGGTTTGGCCAGGGCGGTCAGGTCGGTGATCCGCGCGCCGAAGAGCGTCAGGAAGCGGAAGACGAGGACGGCGGCCGCCGCCGTCAGGAGATTGGCGACCGGGCCGGCGAGCGAGATCCACAGGCCGCCCTTCTTCGGGTGGCGGAGATTGTAGGGATTGTAGGGGACGGGCTTGGCCCAGCCGAACACGGGCATCTTGAAGATGATGAGGATCAGCGGGAAGATGACCGTCCCGATGGGGTCGATGTGGACCAGGGGATTGAGGGAGGCCCGGCCGAGGGCCGCGGCCGTGGGATCGCCCAGTCTCGCCGCGGTCCAGGCGTGGGCGGCCTCGTGGACCGTGATGGCGAACAGGATGACGAACGCTTGGACGATGATCAGACGGATATCCATGGCTGAAAGAACACCTTTTATAGCACAGAACGGCGTTCCCGTAAACAGCCGGGGGCCGCGGGCTCAGTTCCTGAAGGAAGCCTCGCGGAAGACCTCCCGGCCGTCGAGGAGCGTCAGCAGGACGCGGACCCGGGCGATCTCGGACGGCGGGACGGCGAAGAGGTCGCGGTCGAGGACGATGAGGTCGGCCGCCTTGCCGGGCTCGAGGGAGCCCCGCGTCCTCTCCTCGCGGGCCAGCCAGGCGCCGTTCACCGTGTAGGCCCGGAGCATGGTCTCGAGGTCGACCCGCTCCTCGGGGATCCAGGGCTCGCCGGGCGGGGCGTCGGGACCCCGACGGGTCAGGGCCACTTGGATGGCCTCGAGGGGATTCATCGAAGACACGGACCAATCGCTCCCGCCAACGATGACCGCCCCGGTCGCGGCGACGCTTCCGATCGGGTAGAGCCAGCGCGAGCGGGCCGGCCCGAGGATGGGCAGGGTCAGGTCCGTGATGTAGGGATCGGCGTAGGCCCAAAGCGCCTGGAAGTTGGCCGCCGCCCCCAGCTTCCGGAAGCGCGGGATGTCGGCGGGATCAATGAGCTCGAGATGGGCGATGTGGTGGCGCATGTCCCGGAAGCCGTTGGCCCGCCCGGCGGCCTCGAAGGCGTCGAGCGACATGCGGATGGCCCGGTCGCCGATGGCGTGGACGTGGATCTGGAAGCCGGCCCGGTCGAGGGCCGTGGCCAGGGCGTCGAAAGCCTCGGGCTCGAGGAGCGGCCGGCCCCGGTCCCCGGGCCGGTCGAGATAGGGCTCGAGGAGGGCGGCCGTGTGGGGCTCCATGACACCGTCGGCGAAGATCTTGGCCGCGGTCGACTTGAGCCGGGGGCCCGCGTAGCGCCGGCGCAGGCCGTCGAGCCGGGCGGCCTCGGACACGCCTTTGCCGGTGTCGACGTGGAGGGAGGCCAGCACCCGGACGGTCAGCCGGCCGGCCCGGTCCAAGGCGGAGTAGGCGTCGAGGAGCGCGGGGCCGGCGCTGGCCTCGACGATCGAGACGATGCCGTAACGGTTGGCGAGCGCCAACCCGGCCTCCAATCCTCTTATATAGTCCTCCGGTCCGAGCTCGGGGACGAGCTTCTCGACCAGGCCCGCGGCGCTCTCTCGCAGGGTCCCGGTCGGCTCGCCTGTGTCGGGATCGCGTTCGATGCGCCCGCCGGCCGGGTCGGGGGTCGCCCGGGTGACGCCGGCCAGGGTCAAGGCCTTGGTATTGACCCAAGCCGAGTGGCCGTCGGCCGAGTCCATGAAGGCGGGGCGGTCGGGGACGAGGGCGTCGAGGTCTTCTTTACGCGGGTTCGCTTGCGGGAAGAGCGGCAGGTCCCAGCCGCCTCCCGTTACCCAGGGGAGGTCCGGGTGGGACGCGGCGTACGCGCGGATCCGGGCGAAGACCTCCTCCTTTGTCGCCAGGCCGGCAACGTTGCAGGCCAGCAGCTCGACGCCCCCCGTGACCAGGTGGACATGGGAATCCTGGAAAGCCGGCAGGACCGCCCGGCCGCCGAGGTCGACGACGCGCGTCGCCTCGCCCTTCAGAAGCAGGGCCTTCTCGTTCGTCCCGACATAGAGGACCTTCCCGCCGGCCAGGGCGATCGCCTCCGCCCGGGGCATCGCCGAGGACATGGCGCGGACCGCGGCGTGCGTCAGGATGAGGTCGGCCGGACCGGCCGCGGGGCGGCCGGAACAGGCTGCGCCGACGAGAACGGCCGCGGCGAGTGCGAGGACGGCGGAATACCGCTTGTTCATGCTTTTCCCTCCGGTCCGGTCCCGGACTTCGGGGCCGGGCCTTCCCTCAGCCGGCGGTCCATGGCCGCCGCCGCGACGCGGGCGTCGCCCATGGCCAGGATGACGGTCGCCCCGCCCCGGACGATGTCACCTCCGGAGTAGACGCCCGGCAGGGAGGCGGCCATGGTCTCCCAGTCGACCTCGATCGTGCCCCACTTCCCGACGCGGAGGCCCGGGGTCGTCTGCGGGATGAGCGGGTTCGGGCTCTGGCCGATGGCGCAGATGACCAGGTCGACCTCGGTCGTGAACTCCGAACCGGGCACGGGGACGGGCCGGCGCCGGCCCGAGGCGTCGGGCTCGCCGAGCTCCATGCGCAGGCATTCCATGGCCCGGACCCGTCCGCGGCCGTCCCCGATGTAGCGGGTCGGCACCGTCAGGAAGTGGAAGGCGATGCCCTCCTCTTCGGCGTGGTGGACCTCTTCGATCCGGGCCGGCATCTCGGCCCGGGAGCGCCGGTAGACGATGAGCGCCTCCTCGGCGCCCAGGCGCTTGGCCGTGCGGACCGAATCCATGGCCACGTTGCCGCCGCCGATGACCGCCGCCCGCCGTCCCGGCCATACGGGCGTGTCGTAGCGGGGGAAGTCGTAAGCGCGCATCAAGTTGACCCGGGTCAGATACTCGTTGGCCGAATAGACGCCGACCAAGTTCTCGCCGGGGATGCCCATGAAGTTGGGCAGGCCGGCGCCCGTCCCGATGAACACGGCCCCGTAGCCTTCGGCGACGAGGTCGTCGACGGTCGCCGTCCGGCCGACGATGAAGTTCATCCGGAACTCGACCCCCAGCCGCTCGAGGTAGGCCACTTCGGCGACCAGGATGCTCTTGGGCAGGCGGAACTCGGGGATGCCGTAGACGAGGACGCCGCCGGCCTCGTGGAGGGCCTCGAAGACCGTCACTTCGTGCCCGCGCCGGGCCAGCTCGCCGGCCACGGTCAGGCCGGCCGGTCCCGCACCGACGACCGCGGCCTTTCGGCCGGTGGGCGGGGCGCACGCGGGGAAGACCGAGCCGCCCTCGCGGCGCTCGAAGTCGGAGACGAACCGCTCCAGGTTGCCGATGGCCACCGGCACCCCCGTGGCCTTCCGGAGATGGCAGACCTCCTCGCACTGGGTCTCCTGCGGGCAGACCCGGCCGCAGACGGCCGGCAGGCTGTTGGCCTCGCGGATCTTGGCCGCGGCCGCGGCGAACTCGCCCTTCTCGACCAGCTTGACGAAGGTCGGGATGTCGATCCGCACGGGGCAGCCGGTGACGCAGGCCGGCTTCGCGCAGTCCAGGCAGCGGCGGGCTTCGATCACGGCGTCCTCGGGCCCGAGGCCGAGGTTGACCTCTTCGAAATCCCGGTTCCGCTGCCCGGCCGGCCTCTGGGGCATCGCCCGCCGGCCGATCCTCATCCGGTCCTTGACCGGGATCGTCCGGCGGAGCTCCTGGCGCCACGCTCTCTCGAACTCGGCCCGCAGCTCGGCCTCGAGGGAGGCGGGGATCGGGGGCTTGTCGCTCACGGGAACCGCTCCTCCTCCCAGGCGCAGAGGGACCGGATCTCGTCGTCGAAGTAGGCCTTCCGCCGCGCGTAGAGCTCGTCCCAGTCGACGAGATGCCCGTCGAAATCCGGGCCGTCGACGCAGGCGAACCGGGTCTCGCCGCCCACGGTGACGCGGCACGCGCCGCACATGCCGGTCCCGTCGACCATGACCGGATTGAGGCTGACGACGGTTTTGACGCCGGCCGGCCGCGTCGCCTCGGCGACGCTCGACATCAGGTAGGTGCAGCCGACGGCGACGACGCGGTCGACCTTCTCCCGCTCGAGGATCGCCCGGACCCGCCGGGGGACGTAGTCCGTATCGCCGTAGAGCCCGTCGCGCGAGGAGACGATGAGCTCGTCGGCGACGGCTTCGAGCTTGTCCCGCCAGTAGAAGAGGTAGTCGGCCTTGACGTCGACGACGACGACGACGCGGCTGCCGGCTTCCTTGTAGGCGCGGGCGAGGGGGTGGACCGAGGCGATGCCGTAGCAGCCGCCGACGCAGACGACCGTCCCGACGTTCCCGGTCTCCGACGGCCGGCCGAGCGGCCCGGCGAAGATCGGGACCGTGTCGCCGCTCCCGAGCAGGGCCAGCTTGCGGGTCGACGTTCCCACGGTCATGAACACCACGGTGACCGTACCGCGGCCGCGGTCCCAGTCGGCGATGGTCAGCGGGATGCGCTCGCCGCGGGCGTCCGGCATGACGACGACGAACTGCCCCGGCCGGCACTTGCGGGAGATCTCCGGGGCCTCGACCTCGAGCAGGTGGATGTTGGGGACCAGGCGTTCGCGGCGGACGACGCGGGGCATTAGCGGACCCTCCTGAGCCTGGCGTAGCCGCGGTTCGCGGCGACCGGATCGTAGCCGCGGAGGACGTCCGCCCGTCCGGCAGGGGCGGCCGGTCGGGCCGCGGCCCCTTCGGGCGTCCGCCCGGGCGCCTGGCCGTCCTTAAGGAGGAAGCTTCCGTCCCGGGCCGCTTCCGGATCGTAGCCGTGCAGGGCCGGGACGATCCGGCAGATCTCGCGGAGGATCTCCGCGTCGTCCCGGGCCGGCAGGCCCGGAGGCCCCAGGCGCGCCGCCAGCCCGGCGAGAACGTCGCGGTCGGGGCGGGCCGCCCCCGGCGGGAGAGCGGCCGGCGGATAGGTCCTCACGCGGCCCTCCGTGTTGACCCAGGTCCCGGGGGCTTCGGCGAACGCGGCCGCCGGCAGGACGACGTCGGCCCGTTCCGCGTTCGCGGTCCAGTGGGTGTCCAGACAAACGAGGAACCCCGGGCCGGATCGGCCCACTTCGAAGGGGCCGGCCAGGAGAAGGGCGTCGAAGGCTCCCGCATCGAGACCCTCTCGCACGCCAGGCCCGGCTCTTTCGCGCGGCGGACGGCCGAAGGCGCGCTCGAGCTCGTGGACGCCGCGCCCGTTGGCCGTGCGGCCGAGAGGGAAGAGCCGGGCCCCGGTCCTCAGGGCGGCCGTCCAGAGCCGTTCGAGCGTCTCGAGCCCATCGGGCCCGGACGCGGCCGCGGCGTCGAAGAGGACAACCGCAGGGCCCCCCGCCGAGAGGGCCCGGGTGATCTCCTCCAGGCTCCCTTCGAGCTCCAGGGGGCTCGCCCCGGCCCCGATGGGGCCCGCCGGGACGCGCCCCGCCGCGACGAGGCGGGCCCCGGCGCGTACGGCCCGGACGACCTCGAGCCAGGCGATGGGGTGGTCCGAAGGCAGATCGACGTCCCAGGCCAACACGGTCCGCGCGGCCCTGATCTCGGCGAGCCGCCCGGTCGTAGGGATGCGGATCCCTCGTTCGGACCCGAGCGCGTCCAGCCGCTGCCAGATCGCCGCGGCCGGCGAGGCCTCGATCGCCGCCGCCGCGAGCGCGCGATGGCCGAATTCGAGGAACAGGAAGGCGTCCTCGAGCGGGACCTGGGACGGATAGACGAGCGCCCGCCGCTCCGGGGCCGCCGCCGCCAGGCCGGCCGCCGCGGCGTCGAGAGCCTCCTCGAAGGTCGCGGCGACGAGATGTCCGTTCCGCCGGATGCGGGGACCGAGGATACGGCCCTCTCCGGCGAGCGCCCCGCGAACGAGGAAGCGGCCCTTGACGCAGGCCTGGCCATCGTTAGGCGCCACGGTCGCGGGCCTGGCCGTGAGGACCCGGCCGTCCCTAGTGCCGAGGTCGAGGACGCAACCCTGTCCGCAGAACGGACAGACGGCGGGGGCGGTCCGTTCGGGCCGGGGCAGGGGCCGCGCGGCCCTCTCCACGAGCGCCGCCGTCGGACAGACGTCGACGCAGGCCCCGCAGAAGCGGCAGCCCGAGTCGATGAGCGGGCGGTCGAACGCGGTGCCGACGAGCGTCCTCCCGCCGCGGTGGACGAAGGACAGGACCGCGGCGCCGCGGACCTCCTCGCAGACGCGGACGCACCGGCCGCAGAGGATGCAGAGATTGTCGTCCCGGTCGAAGAAGGGATCGTCCCGCCGGACCTCGCGGTCCCTGTACACGGCCGGGGGATCGACCCGGTCCAGGCCGACCTCGTCGACCACCCGCTGCAGCTCGCAGTCGCCGTTCACGGGGCAGAGGACGCATCCGGTGACCTCGCCGACCTTGCGGATGGTCGACTTGAGGTCGTCGCAAGTCGCCTTTTCGGCGCAGACGAGGCAGGCGTAGGGGTGCGAGGCCAGGATGAGTTCCAGGATCTTCTTGCGCAGGGCCAGGACCGCCGGCGTCCGGGTGAAGACGACCAGGCCTTCCTCGGCCGGGGTGGCGCACGACGGGGCGAAGTCCCGGCGGCCGGCGATCTCGACGAGGCAGATGCGGCAGCCGGCAAAAGGCGACAGGTCGCGATGGTCGCAGAGGGAGGGGATGGCGATCCCGGCCCCGCGGGCGGCCTCGAGCAGGGTCTGCCCCTCACGGCAGACGACCTCGCGATCATCGATCGTCAGCTTCATCGGCCCCCTCCCGCCGGCTTCGAGGCCGCGGCCCGGCCTGAAGCGGCCGTTGAACCGGCAGCCCCGGCGGAAGCCGGGGGGGTCGTCTTGCGCACGGCCCGGAACTTAGGCGGACAGACGTTCAGGCAGATGCCGCACTTGATGCAGGCGCGGCCGTCGATGATGTGGACCTTCTTCGGTTCCCCGGAGATGGCCGCGGCCGGGCAGGCTTTCTTGCAGAGCTGGCAGCCGACGCACGCCCCGGGATCGATGGCGAACGAGATGAGGCTCTTGCAGACGAGGGCCGGGCAGCGCTTGTCCCGGACGTGGGCTTCGTATTCGTCCCGGAAATAGCGCAGCGTCGTCAGGACGGGGTTGGGCGCCGTCTGGCCGAGCCCGCAGAGCGAGCCCCGCCGGACCGTGTCGGCCAGGTCCTCGAGCCGGGCGACGTCGTCCGCCCCGCCGCGGCCCTCGGTGATCTTGGCCAGGATCCGGGCCATCTCGCCCGTCCCGACCCGGCAGGGGGCGCACTTGCCGCAAGACTCCTCCTCGGCGAAGCGGAGGAAGTAGAGGGCGATGTCCACCATGCAGGTGTCCTCGTCCATGACGATCATGCCGCCCGAGCCCATCATGCTCCCGGCCGACTTCAGGCTCTCGAAGTCGATCGGCAGGTCGAACAGGGACTTGGGGATGCAGCCGCCCGAGGGACCGCCGATCTGGACCGCCTTGACGTCGCGGCCGCCGGGGACCCCGCCGCCGATGTCGTGGACGATCTCCCGCAGCGTGATGCCCATGGGCACTTCGACCAGCCCGGTGTTGGCGATCTTGCCGACGAGCGAGAAGACCTTCGTGCCCTTGCTCCCGGCCGTGCCGAGGCCCGCGAACCAGTCGGCCCCGCGGCGGACGATCGAGGGGATGTTGGCCCAGGTCTCGACGTTGTTGATCACCGTCGGCCGGCCCCAGAGGCCCCGCTGCGCCGGGTAGGGCGGCCGGGGCCTGGGGTAGGCCCGGCCGCCTTCGATGGAGGCTATGAGGGCGGTCTCTTCGCCGGAGACGAAGGCGCCCGCGCCGCGGACGATCTCGAGGTCGAAGGTGAAGCCCGTGCCCAGGATATCGGCGCCGAGGAGGCCGTAGGACCGGGCTTGCTCGAGGGCTTTGCCGACGCGGTCGATAGCCAGAGGATACTCGTTCCGGATGTAGAGAAAACCCCGGTCGGCGCCGACGGCCCTGGCCCCGATGATCAGGCCCTCGATGACGGAGTGGGGATCGGCCTCGAGCACCGAGCGGTCCATGAAGGCGCCCGGATCGCCCTCGTCGCCGTTGCAGACGACATACTTGGGCCCCCCCGCGGCGCGGCGGGCGGCCTCCCATTTGATGCCGGTGGGGAAGCCCGCCCCGCCCCGGCCGCGCAGGCCCGAGGCGGTGATCTCGGCGATGATCCCTTCCGGCGTCATCTCCCCGAGCGCCTTGGCCGCGGCCTCGTATCCGTCGGCGGCGATATAATCGTCGATCCTCTCCGGATCGATCCGGCCCCGGTTGCGGAGGACGATCA
>JBFYNT010000121.1:0-6806 GCA_041304225.1 Candidatus Aminicenantota bacterium | reverse complement strand
AGGCCAGGATGTCCGCGGGCTTGTCCGTCCCCTTCTCGATGAAGGTGTTGGTCATGCGGACGATCGGCATGTAGCGGAAGGACTCGCGGCGGCCGTTGCCGGTGCGCTCCATCTTGAGCTGCTTGGCCGACAGGATGTCGGTCATGTACTTGACGAGCGTGCCCTCCTGGATGAGGACGTTGCGCTTCATCTGCGTCCCCTCGTCGTCATAGTCGGTCGTGCCGCGGAAGCACGGCAGGGTGCCGTCGTCGACCATGGTGAACTTGGGGGTGGCCACGGGCTTGCCGAGCTTGCCCACGAAGACCCCGGTCTCGCGGGAGATGTTGTCGCCCTCGAGCGGGTGGCCGACGGCCTCGTGGACGAGGACGCCGCCCCAGCCGTTCTGCATGACCACGTCCATCTTGCCGGCCGGGGCGTCCTTGGCCTCGAGCATGGTGACGGCTTCCCGGGCGCAGGTCCGGGCCGCGTCCTCGGGCTTGAGGTCGTCGAACATCTCGATCCCGGCGTGGCGGCTCAGGCGCTCGCGCCCCATGTGGGAGGTGTCGTTGCCCACGGCCAGGGCCTGGACGATGAAGAAGATGAGCGGCAGCTCGTCCTCGAGGTAGAGGCCTTCGCTGTTGGCGATGACCCGGCCGCGGACCTCGTCGTAGTAGTCGATCGAGGCCATCTTGACCTTGGGGTCGTAGGCCAGGGCCGCGTCGTGGGCCCGCTTCATGATCTCCAGGCGCTTCTCGTCGGCCACAGTCTGGAGCGGCACTTTGACGGTGACGTAGGACGGCCGCTTCTCTTCTTTGATGTCGACGGGCGTCACGGCCTTGGACCCGCGGGCGACATACGAGGCGACGTCGGCCGCCCGCAGGAGCGACTCGACCGACAGGTCGTCGGTATAGGCGTAACCCGTCTTGTCCCCCGAGATGACCCGGACGCCGGCGCCCCGCGAGATGCCGTAGACGGCGCTCTTGAACTTGCCCTCCTCGAGGAGGACCGAGCGCGAGACGCGGTTCTCGAGGTAAACCTCGCCGAACTCGCCGCCCTTGGCCAGGGCCCGTTGGATGACCTTGTTCAGGTCGGCCAGGGGGAACTGGACAGGCGGCGGCGCCTGGCCGGTCTTTTTCAAGCAGCTCAACAGGGTCGGCGCGGCCGCCAGGGCGATGCCTCCCTTGATGCCCAGCTCCAGGAACCGGCGCCGGGGGATGTCGTCGACCGAGAAGAACTTATTCGTCATGGGCCTCACCTCTCAACGGGATTCGAGATCCGGCCGAATCGCGAAGCGGTGATTATAGCGCGGGCCAGATGGAAATTCCAAGCGCGGAGAAACGATTTGAACCCTGGGAGGCAAGAAGGTATCATAAGCTCCGTTAGGGAGGTTTTATAAACATGCCGAAAATGAACGTAAGGGCCTCATTATACCGGGTGCCGCGGGGGAAGGCGGAGATCGCGAGAGCGGCAAAATGGCAGAAGACGGCGAAGCTGACGACCAAGAAGAACCTGGAATCGAAGAAGCCCCAGCCAGAGGAAAAGGCCCCCGAAGGAAGCGGAGGCCAAGACCCAAAGAAAACCCCGGAGGCTGAGAATCCCAAGAAATGAGATAGAAGGACCCGGCATCCTTCAGGCGAATCGACCGGCGGCCCAGCCCGAAGACCAGGCCCACTGCAGATTGTATCCTCCGAGCTCCCCCGTTACGTCCAGCACTTCTCCGGCGAAGAACAAGCCGGGCACTTTCTTGGATCCCATCGATTTGGAAGAAACTTCGTCCGTGTCCACGCCCCCGCCCGTCACTTCGGCGGCGCCGTAACCGTCCTTTTTTTGAGGCGTTACCCGCCAATCGCGCAATCGTTCCGCGGCCGATCTTAATTCCTTGTCAGTGATCCGGCACATGGGTTTGGACGGGAAATAGAGCTCGCACCAGATTTTCACGAACCGTTTCGGCAAGAACGTGGAGAGAAACGTGCTCATCTCCCTTCTGTCTTTCCGATGGGCCGTCATTTCCTGATAGATATCTCTTTCGGGGAACAGGTCGATCGAGATCGCCCGGCCTTCCGTCCAATGCGAAGAGATCTGCAGAACGGCGGGCCCGCTCAATCCCCGGTGCGTGAAAAGGATATTCTCCCGGTACTGATGGGGCCCGCATTTAACGATGGCCTCGAAAGCGACTCCCGACAGGTCCTTGAAGATCTTTCGATCGTGTTCGCTCCACAAAAGCGGGGTCAACGCGGGAACGGGCTCGATGACCCGGATCCCGAATTGCCGGGCGATCTGGTAACCCAAGGGAGTGGCCCCGATCTTCGGCCAAGCGAGGCCCCCAGTCGCGATCACCAGCGACTCAGACTCATAACGGCCCCGGCTGGAGACGATTTCGAACGCCTCCCCTTTTGAAACGGCCGTGATCCGGCTCTGGAGCTGGATATCGACCTTGGCCCGGGCGCATTCGTCCCGCAGCATGTTCACGATCCCTTCGGCCCCGTCCCGGGTGAAGAGCTGGCCCCATTTCCTTTCGACGACCCGGACCTTGTGGCGCTCGAGGAGCGCCAGCATGTCCTGGGGCGTGAAGCGGGCCAGAGCGGATCTCGCGAAGTGCGGATTCGCCGAGATGTAATGCGTCTCGTCAGCCAAGCGGTTCGTGACGTTGCAGGCGCCGCCCCCCGAGATCCGGATCTTGTTTCCGATGGTCCCGGTATGTTCGAGGACGACGACCGACCGGCCCCGCTTTCCGCACTCGGCGGCGCACAAAAGCCCCGCGGCGCCCGCCCCGATGACGACCACGTCCTTCTTCACAATGGCCATTATACCGATTTGGCCCCGGGAATGGGGGTCCGGGTCAATCCGGCATAATCTTTACACAAGGGCTGGATCCCTGTGGAGCCTGATGATCGTCTTCAAGATCGGATAAAGCCGCGCGACACGGTCGACCCGTCTGAATCTTCTTCGTAGCTAGGCTAAAAGGCCTGTGGCTTCTGTGAATCTCCCAGGTATCCGAGAAGCGCATCGATCACCGCGCCGCTGACGGTCGCGATGGCCCTCTGCGAATCCCCGTCGCAACCCCTGTTGGACATGATCGCGAGCGAGACCCCATAGTCGGGGAAATATCCGACGAACGTCATGTAGCCGATCTGCGAACCCAAGTGGCCATAGACCCGGACGTGCTTCCGGTGAGGCATCATGGCCCCGAGATCGAAATCCGCGACCCCCAGGCCGTAGCCCTTCATCAGGGGCTCGCCCCGGACCGGGCCGCCGAATTCGAGCATCGCCCTAAGCATCTCTTCGCTGAGCACCGTTTTCCTGTGGAACAGGGCGTGCGCCCACTTCACCATGTCGGTCGGCGTCGAGTAGGTGAGCATCGGTGCGAGCGTGATGGCCCAATTCAGCGAATGGCCGGAAATGTCATCCGCCGTCCCATCGCCGTTCCGATCCAGCCACCCATGGGCGAGGCGCATCCTCTCGGGGACCGGCCGGGAGAAATCGATCAGGGTGTGGTCCATTCGATTCGGCTTGAGCAGCCTGTCTTGAACAAGCGCCGGCAGCGTCGATTTCGCGGCCTTTTCGATGATATGCTTCAACACGATATAATTCGTCGACGAGTATTCGCATTCCGCGCCCGGCTCGAAGCTCGGCTCGCCGATCAATACGGACTGGATCTCTTCCCAGGTCCACAGCTTCTCGAAATCGATGTTGTCAAAACCGGCCATGTAGGGGGACTGGGGGTGCCCGACGAAATCACGGATCCCGCTGGTCATGTTCAGAAGCTGCCGGACCGTGATCCGGCCGTCGACGTGAGGCGGGGGCGGGAGCCATTTCCCCAACGGATCCTCCAGGGCCAGAAGGCCCCGCTCCACGAGCGTCAGGGCGAGCGCCGCCTGCAGGTTCTTGTGCACACTGGCGATATCGAACAGCATGTCCGCGGTGAGCGGCACGCCTTCGTGGGAGATCCCCGTGGCGCCGGCCCACAACCCGCCGTCAGGCAACATCACCGCGACGGAAACGCCGATCGCACCGCTGTTCGGCCGTGATCGATCCATTGCCGCTTGCAGCGCCGGTCCGACCGCAGCGGCCGGCCCTCGAGCCTGTTGGCAGGCGCCGGCGAGAACAGCCGACACCAAGACCGTGATCGAAATGGCCCTTTTCATGTGATCTACGATCTCTTCGATCCGGCGCCGTGTCCCGGCCTTAAATAGTATTCCAGGATCTCGAGTGCCGACTTTTCGATGGCCGCCGGATCCAGGTTGAACAGGTCCTTGTAGATATCCGCCTTGGCATGGATGGCGTGTGTGACGCCGTACGTCTGGGCATATACGAGGACCATGAACATATCGACATCGATCCCCTGTCTGATGCTTCCCTCCTCCATGCCCTGGCGCATTCCTGCCGCGAACCTGGCAAAGATCCGGCCTGCGACTTCATCCCCCTTCGCCGCGAACGGGGTGTCCCGACGGTCGGCGGCCCGTCTCCTCTCCTGATGGTTCAGGGCGTAAAAATAGACCGGCCGCTTCTTATATAATGCGAAAGTCGTCCTGACGAGATGCGCCACCTTGTCGAATCCCGAAAGGGTCGGTCGATCCGCCTCTTGAAGTTCCTTCTCGAGAAGGACGAGCCCTTCATAGACGACGGCGTCGACGAGATCGTCCTTATCCTCGAAATACAGGTACAGGGTGGCCTTGTTCAACTCGGTCGATTCGGCGAGCTGATTCATGCTCATCCCCTCGACCCCGTTTCTCACGATGAGCCCCTTGGCGGCTTTCAGGATCGCGTTCCGGCGGCTGTCCTTTTCTCTCGTTTTCCGTTCGGGGATGCCCAATGTTATTACCTCTGGTTAATTTATAACCTTTGGTTATTATAATGACGGATCCTGCCCTTGTCAAGGGGTCCGTTAGCCCTCCGGAAGGCGGGCTATCCCCGGGGTCCAATGGGTTGCTCTCCGAGATGTGCCTAAGGAGGGAGGATCCGAACCTCCGACCTTAGGATCCTTACTCAATATTATTGTGACCGACGATCGCGCTAAGGACGCGATCGATCGCTTCGCGGTGGCCGAGATGGGGCTTGCCCGGGAGGATATTCCAGCCCGTGAAAACGAGCACCAGGTCATGCTCGGGAACGACGATCGGCATCTGGCCGCCGAACCCGGAGCCGGCCCAGGCCGTCTTCGACCCGTCGCCGTAGGGGAAAAGCCACCACTTGAGCCCGTACTTGACGCCGCTCCCGTCCACTTCGATCAGGGGAGAGACAGAATCCGCAACCCATTCCGGGGTCACGATTACCCGGCCTTGCCAAACTCCCTTTTTGAGGAAGAGGTAGGCGATCTTGGCCAGGTCGTGAGGGTTCAGGTAGAGGCCTCCCTCCGTGTCGACCGGCCCGGCCGGAGTCCGCTTCCAGAAATAGCGCTCGATGCCCAGCGGGCCGAACAGATGTTCGGAGCCGTACTCCTCGATGTCCCAGCCGGTGGCGACGCGAAATATATACGAGAGAAGTTGAGTTTCGCCGCTGTTGTAGTTGAAGGCGGTCCCTGGCTCGCGGGCCATTTTCCGGTCGACGGCGAACTGCACCCAATCGAAACTCGCTTCCATCAGGCTGCAGGTGTTATTGGGGTCGTTGTAGGGAAGTCCCTCGTCCCAGTCGAACCCTCCGGTCATCGTCAGCAGATGCCGGATGGTGACGCGGCGCTTACGTTCGTCGACATTGGCCACCTTGGACTCGTCGAAGAACTTCAGGACCGGCGTCGTAAGCGCGGGAAATTCCCCGCGGTCCATGGCCGCTCCGATGATGACCGAGGTCAAGGTCTTGGTGACCGACTGAAGGGAGTGCAAGTCGCCCCGCCGATAAAAGGGGTGCCACCAGGGGTTGAAATAGTTATAGGGACCGGTCGGGTCGTGAGCGTTGAGCGCGCTCCGCTCCTTAGCTTCTTTGCCGTAGATCTTATCGTAATCATGCCGGTACGTGCGATCGAAGGCCAGTTTGCCCTGACGGATGACGAGCATGCTGTCGATATGCCCGTATTTACCGGAGGCGATGTCGGCATCGAACGCGGCCAACACCTTCGCATCGAGCCCGACGTCCTTCGGGTCAGCGACAGGCCAGCTCCGGGGGGCCTGCGCCTGAGCCGCGTGAACCGACAGCAGGATGGAAAACGCGAACAGGAAGAACTGGGGACGATTCACGGTTTTCTCCTTTTCGAGGGGCTTTCAGAGAGGAGCTCGCCTTATTCCCCCGATCACCTCTCCTCCCCTCGATGAGGGAATTATAGACTCCCTTCCCCCTGGCTTCAAGCTCCAGAGAGTGGCCGAGATCAAGCAGGGAATGGACGTTACCGAGGCAAGTCGGCGGGGGTGTGGACGCGAAAGCCCGGAGCTCTGGCGATGGCCTTGTCGGCGCTGGCGACGAGTTCGCAGTTCAGGCGCCTGGCGACCGCCAGGAGAAGGGCATCGTTCGTCAGGAGGCCCGTTTCCCGCTGGATGCGCATGGCCTCGAGGACGTCCTGGGCCACGGCCGGCTCCGTCCTGAGGCCTATCCCAAAGAATTCGCGCATGCGCGCCTCGTAGCGCGTCAGCCTGCGGACGAGGTCGGGTCGTTCGGCCAGGACCCTGGCGGGATTCCCACGCTCGATCCAATTGTTCTCCCGGGCCTCGATGAGCATGAGCGCGTGGACGAGCTCGGCGACCATGGGCATAGGCACCACGCCCCGGAGGTCCCCCGTCGCGCAGCGGCCGAGGAATCCGATGCATTCGGGCGAGCTGCGTTGGTTGGCGTAGACAAGGATGTTCGTGTCGATGGCCACCCAGGCGCCGGCGGGGATCGACGCGAGCGGCGGAGGCGTG
>JBFYNT010000120.1:0-10484 GCA_041304225.1 Candidatus Aminicenantota bacterium | reverse complement strand
TGCCGTTGCCGCGCCGGAGCTGGGTCTCGAAGATCTCGACCATGGGGCTCGAGTCGAGCACGGCCTGCCAGCTGTCGCGATCCCGGGGATCGTGGTGGATATCCCAGAAGTTGACCGCCTTGAGCGCTTGGACGTCGGGATAGCCCAGCATCCGGGCCAGGGTCGGGGCGGCATCGACGATCTGGCCTTGGGGCGTCGTCCGGTAGAGGCCGAGGGGGTAGTGGAAGATGCGGGTCATCTTCTCCTCGCCGGAGGCCAGCGCGGCCTCGGCCCCCGCGGCCCGGGCGCGCTCCTCGCCGAGGGCCTGGAGCGTCCTGGCGCCCATCAGGGCCAGGCCGGAGATGCGGGCCAGCCCCAGGGCCAGGTCGAGGTCGTGGTCGCGCCTCTCCGGGCCGCCGATCCCGGTCATCTCGACGATCCCCAGGATCTCCCGGTCGTGGGCGACCTTGAGGAAGACGGTCCGGCGGTCGTCGGTCCAGGCGTAGTCGGCGTTGAGGCCGATGATCCGGTCGACGGGAGAGCCTTCGGGCACGGGTCGCTCGAGGGCGGATGACGCGGGGTGGAAGGCGACCTCGCGCGGCCCGAGCAGGACGCGGAAGAGCTCGAGGACGCCGGCCCGGACGTCGGCCTCGGTCCTGACGCCGGTCACGGCGCCGAGGAGCTGTCCGATCCGGGCGTAGTCGGACATCTTCTGGCGGGCGCCGGCCAGGCGGTCCTCGATCTCCGCCCTCTCGCGCTCCAGTCGCCAGGCCAGGGCGATCCGGACCAGGCTGAGCTGGAAGTACCCCAGCCCGACCGGATGGGTCTCGTGCGGGAGATGGAGGAAGCGCGCGAACGCCTTGAGCTCGCGGTCGATCCCGGGGTGGACGCCGGTGTCGAGGAGCACGACCTTGCGGGCCAGCTCGCGGAAGAAGGCCTGGGCGGTCTTGCGGTCGGACGGCCAGCGCGCGTCGAGATGGGCCTCCCAATCCCGGAGCCAGCCGGGCAGGACGAGGAGCGCGCCGTCGCGGAGCAGACCGTCGAGCACTTCCTTGCCGGCGAGCCACTCGAAGCACTGGCTCTTCTGGTGGAACCGGCAGGGACCGTCGAGGCCGAGCTCCTTGGCCGGGCGGGTCAGGCAGTAGCCGCCGGCCAGGGCGACGGGACAGCCGTCCTTGCGGCAGGCCGCGACGGCTTCGCCGAGGCCGGGCCAAGGCGATTCGACCTGGTCGCAGTCGACGGGATGGATCCGGAACCGGACGTCGTTGAGGTCGGGAGAGGACTGGACGGCCAGGATCTCGCGGTCGAAATTGGAGCAGGTGATCAAGCAGAGTTGAGTGGCCATCCGCGACGCGCCTGGTGTCCTGTAATATGTCCAATATTTGGACTATTTGATTATAGCATCAAATAATCGTATAAGTCAAGCATATTATTCGGTTTGCCATAATTTCAATGTCCTGATTAAGTACATCATTGTTCCATGTATATTCATATTTTATTTATAATCTATAATTTAAATACATGCCCGGATATTGTCATCAATTTGGCTAGATGAGCGCCCTTGGAACGACTAATCCCCCGCCTCACGACGGATCGATCCGCGAGGATTGGCAATGGACCGGCTATGGAATAAAATGAGGGACGGGAGGGACCCATGAAGAAACCGGTCGTCGCGCCTTTCGTCCTGACGATCCTTATGACGGCGCTCGCCGCCCCGCCGCTGCCCGCGCAGAAGTCCGCCGGCGCCGCGGGCACGAAGGAGGCCCTGGCCGTCCTCGACCGGATGATCGAAGCCCTGGGCGGGCGCAAGACGCTCGAAGCCATCAAGGACATGACGGTCACCGGGACCGTCGAGGCGCCCGAGCTCGGCCTGAAGTCGCCCTTCGTCCTCTACCAGAAAGAGCCCGACAAGATGCGCCTGGACATCACCGTCGCCGAAGCCGCCCTGACCATCACCCAGGCCTTCGACGGCCGGCGGGGCTGGGGCACGGACGACCTGACGATGGGGCCCGAGGCGATGCCGGAGCGCGAGTCCCGGGACATGGCCCACAAGGCCCTGGGCAACGCGGCCTTCCTGGCCCCGCGGTCGCTCGCGATCACCTACGCCCTGAAGCCCAGGGAGACGCTGGGGGACAGGGATTACCTCGTCCTCGAGCAGACCCTGGCCGACGGCCACAAGGTCCTCTTCTTCCTGGATCCCGCGACCCACCTTCCCCACAAGCTCTCGTCCCGGACCCTCGGCCCGTCCGGCGCCGAGGCCGAAGCCGAGACCTTCCTCTCGGACTACCGGGAGTTCTGCGGCGCCCGCATCGCCGTCTCGTCCCGGACCCTGATCGACGGGCAGGAAGTCCAGCGCCTGAGCGTGTCCGGCGTGACCTGCAATTCCCGGCTCGAGGACGCGCTCTTCGAGCTTAAAACGAAATAGGCAGGAGGTCTCCATGAACCGGAAGATCCCGTTCGCCCCGCTCCTTTGCCTGGCCGCGGCGCTCGCCTGCGCCGTCAATCCCGTCACCGGCAAAAAGGAGTTCATGCTCTACTCCGAGAGCCAGGAGATCGAGCTCGGCAAGCAGACCGACGAGTCGGTCGCGGCCCAATACGGCGTCTACGACGACGCCGCGCTGCAGGGCGCCGTCGGCAAGATAGGCCTGGCCATAGCCGCCAAGGGCCAGCGGCCCGGCCTGCCCTGGCGCTTCACCGTCCTCGACAGTCCGGTCGTCAACGCCTTCGCCGTCCCGGGGGGATCGGTCTATGTCACGCGCGGCATCCTGGCCATGATGAGCTCCGAGGCCGAGCTGGCCGCCGTCCTCGGTCACGAGATCGGCCACGTCAACGCCCGCCACTCGATGAGCCAGATGAGCAAGCAGCAGGTGGCCCAGATCGGGCTCGCCGCCGGCAGCGTCATCAGCAAGGAGTTCGCCCGATACGCCGGCCTGGCCTCGACCGGGCTGCAGGTCCTGTTCCTGAAATACAGCCGCGACAACGAGAACCAGGCCGACGCCCTCGGCGTCGATTATTCCCGGGCGGCCGGCTACGATCCTTCGGACATGGCCGTGACCTTCCGGGCCCTCCAGAGGATGGGCGACATGTCGGGCGGCAGCTCCCTCCCCGGCTTCCTTTCGACGCATCCCCTGACCGCGGACCGGATCGCGAACGTCCAGGCCATGCTCAAGCCCCAGGACGCGTCACTGGCCCGCAGGCCGGAGACCTACCTCCGGACGGTGGAGGACCTGGTCTACGGCGAGGACCCCCGCCAGGGCTACGTCGAGAACTCGGTCTTCTACCATCCCGGCCTCCGTTTCCAGTTCGCCGTCCCGCCGGGCTGGACGGTCCAGAACACGCCGGGCAGCGTGACCCTGATCGCGGCCGACCAGAGCGCCGGCGTGGTCATGCGGGGGGGGAAGTCGACCGACAGTCCTCAGGAATACGCCCGGAAGGCGGCGGAGTCGATCACCCAGTCCGGAGGCACGCTCATCGAGGAGAGGAGCGCCACCTTCAACGGCCTGGCCGGCTATGAGCAGGCCTACACGATCACCCAGGAGGACCGGTCCACGATCCGGATGCGCCTGTCCTGCGTCAAGAAGGGGGACTATGTCTATGCCTTCCAGGCCATCAGCCCGGCCGACGGCTTCTCCAAGCACGACCCGAGCTTCAAGTCCGTGGTGGGCTCCTTCCGGGACCTGACCGACGCGTCGAAGATCAACCGGGCCCCCAAGCGCCTGGTCCTGGTCAAGGCCGACGGCGCGGAGACGCTCCAGGCCATCCTCAGAAGGTCGGGGGTGCCGGAGAGATCGTGGCCCACGTTCGCGGTCATGAACGGCCGCGAGCTCACCGCGGTGCCCGCGGCGGGGGCGCTGATCAAGGCGATCAAGTAGGAGGGACGGCGCGGCCTCAGAGCTGGGGCCGCTTGATGTCGGCGAGGTCGAGGACCGAGGCGTAGATCTCGGCTTCGGCCGCCAGCTCGCCCTCGACGAAAGCCTTGCCCTTCATCTGGCAGATCCGGCCCTTCTCCCGGGTCCACTCGACGTCCAAGCGGAGCTGATCGCCGGGAACGACCATCCTCTTGAACTTGGCCTTGTCGACCTTGCTCAGGACGACGAACTTCGTCTCGGGATCGGGGATCGAGCCGAACAGGAGCACGGCCCCGGCCTGGGCCATGGCCTCGACGATGAGGACGCCGGGCATGATCTTCCATTCCGGGAAGTGCCCCTGGAAGAACTGCTCGTTGCAGGTGACGTTCTTCAGGGCGACGATGGACTTGCCGGGGACCATATCGACGACGCGGTCGACCAGCAGGAAGGGGAAGCGGTGCGGCAGGAACCGCATGATCTCTTCGACCGTGATCACGGCTGGCCCCCTTCGCGCGCTACTTCTTGGCCGGCGCCGCCGCCAGCGCGTCGTAGCGCTTGACGACCTCGGCCGTGACGTCGATGGCCGGATTGAAATAGACGACCCCGCCCTTGACCACATCGAAGATGAGGTCGAGGCCCTTGTCCTTGCGGACCTGCTCGATGATGGGGATGAGGTCGTTCTGGATCTTTTCGAGCGTCCGCCCCTGGATCTCGCGCATGCTCCGGGTCGCGTCCTCGACGGACCTCTGCCGCTCGGTCTGCTTCTTCTGGAGGTCGGTTTGGATGGCCAGGGCCGCGTCGGCGGTCAGCGTCAGGCGCTGGGTGGTCAACCGGTTCTGGAGCTGCTTGATCTGCTCGTCCATCCGGGCGATGCCGTCCGCGTACTGCTTGTCCGTGGCCTGGACCTGGGCCAGCGACTTCTTGCCCTCGACCGACCTGTCGAGGATCTCCTGGGAATTGATCATGCCGATCTTGCCGGCCTCCTGGGCCAAAGCCCCCGCCGCCAGGGCGGACAGGGCCAGCGCGGCGAGCGCGAGGGAACGGATGCTTCGTTTCATAGCGGGAACCTCCCTAGAACGTCGTGCCGACGGCGAAACGGAACACGAAGTCCGTATCCGTCGAGTAGATCTTCTTGTTGTTGTAAGCGAAGATGAGGCGGAACGGCACGCGCAGGGCGGGGATGAACAGCCGGGCCTCGACCCCCGTCGACGAGTACAGCTCCCCGAACTTGATCGACTCGCCGCGGCCCACGCAGTTGCCCGCGTCGTAGAAGAGGATGAAGTAGAGCGGGCCGCCGACGGGAACGATGTACTCCGCGTTGAAGACGAAGGACTTCTCGCCGCCCAGGTTGTAGTTGCCCTGGTCCCGGGGGCCGATCGAGTAGACCTCGTAGCCGCGGATGGACTGCTCGCCGCCGAGGAAGAACCGCTCCCAGTACGGGACCCGGGAGTCGCCCCCGACGCTGGTCATGAAGTCGTAATTGGCGTGGATGCCGAAGACGTGCGACTTGGGCCCCTTGCCCCAGAGCGGCTGGTAGTGGGTGAACTCGAGCCGGGGGCTGATGAGGTCGACCTCGCCGCCGAGGAAGCGCCCGGCGTATTTCACGCTCAGGGAGTACAGGGTGCCGCGTGTCGGCGTCAGAGGGCTGTCGATCGTCGACCGGTAGAGGGTCGGCGTGATCGAGCTCTCATAGTACTTGCCGGATTCCCCGTAGATCCCCGAGTAGTACGAGCCCTCGGGGTAATCCATCTCGACCCGCTGGAGCGTGTAGACGGCGCTGGCCCGCCACATGCCGAAGAGCCTCGTCCCCAGGCTCAGGTTGATGCCCTGGGATTTCTGCTTGTAAAGGCTGTAGGTCGTGTAGTCGACGTCCTTCTTGTAGATGGTGAAGCCGGCCGTGAACGGTTTGTCGAAGAGGTAGGGCTCGGAGAACCCGAACGAGTAGTTCTTGACGAGCTTGCCCTGTTGGACGTTGAGCTCCAGGGTCTCGCCGGCGCCGAGGAAATTGACCGTGGAATAGCCGAAGGCGATGAAGGCCCCCTCGTAGCCGCTGTAGCCGGCCGAGAACTGGATGTTGTTCCTCTGGAGCTCCTTGACGTTGACCTGGACGTCCATCTTGGTCGGATCGTTCGGGTCCGGCTTGATGTCGGGATCCTTCTCGAGATCGACCAGGCCGAGCTGCTTGATCCGGAGGATGCTGTTCTTGAACAGGGACAGGCTGAAACGGTCGCCCTCGCGGATGATCATCTCCCGGCGGATGACCTTGTCCTTGGTGTAGTTGTTGCCGCGGAACTCGAGCCGGTTGAGGAAGGCGACCTCGCCTTCGCTGATGTTGAAGGTGACGTTGACGATCTTGCGCTTGGGGTCCAGGTTCTCGACGGGGATGACCTGGACGTAGACGTAGCCGCCGTCGCGGAAGACCTCGGAGATGTCCTCGGCCGACTTCTCCCGGGACTTGGTGCTGTAGATCGCTCCGGGCTCCAGCCGGACCAGGCTCCGGAGGTATTTGACGTTCAGGGTCTTGCTGCCCTCGATCTTGATCTCGCCGGTGCGGTAGAGGTAACCGGGCGTCACGGGGAAGACCAGCCGCATCATCTTCTGCTTCTTGAACAGGACGGTGCGCTTCTCGAACTCCTCGGTCCGCGGCTGGCCGACCGAAGCCTCCATGTAGCCGATCTCCTGGTACCTCTTCTTGAGGAGGTCGACGCTCTCCTCGACCTTGTTGGCCTTGTAGACGTCCTTGCCGGCGATGTAGTTGAACAGGCTGTGGGGCCGGTTGTCCTTCATGGCCCAGGTCAGATTGCCGGCCGGGATCTTGGTCGCGCCCTCGAAGACGACGTCTCCGACCCGGACCTTGGGGCCCTCGTCGACCCGGACCTGGACGTCGACCTCGTTCTTGCCCTGCTTGACGACCTCGGCCTCGATCTTCGAGGCCAGCAGGCCCTTCTCGAACAGGAGGTCGGTGATGGTGTCCTTGATGCGCTGGATCTTGTAAGGGCTGTAATAGGAGTAGGGCAGGATGGCCTGGTCTTTCTCCTTGAGCTTGTCGACGATGTCCTTTTCCTTGACCTTCTTGCCGGTCTTGAAGGTGACGGCCCGGACGACGGCGTTCTCCTCGACCGTGATCCTGACGATCCGTCCCCGGGTGCCGGGCAGCTCCTCGATGGTGATGTTGGAGAAGAACCCCGTCGACCAGAGGACCCGGAAGTCGCGGCGGAAGCGCTCGGCCTCGTAGGGCTCCCCTTCCCGGGAGGTCAGGTAATAGAGGACGGTCTCGGGGGTCACCCGGTCGTTGCCGACGAGCTCGATCTTCTCCAGGATCTCCTGGGCGGCCAGGACCCCGGGCAGGACCAAGAGGAGGAGGGCGACGGCGAGCTTCTTCTTCATGCTTATCCTTCTACCATATACCATATCGGTAAGGTCAGGTCAAAGAGGCGTCCGGGGGACGGCGGCCCCTCCCACCCCGTTCAACTCTCAGGGGGAGCCGTTGGTTTCATCCGGCCCGCCTCCATCACGTAGACCCGGTGACAGTAGCGGGCGATCTTCTCGTTATGGGTGACCAGGATCGAGGACAGGCCCTTCCGCTCGTGGAGGTCGAGGATGAGGCGCAGGACGTTCTCCCCCGTTTTCCAGTCGAGGTTCCCCGTCGGCTCGTCGGCCAGGAGGAGACGGGGGCCGTTGACCAGGGCCCGGGCGATGGCCACCCGCTGCTGCTCGCCGCCCGACAGCTGGCTCGGGCGCGAGGCGGTCTTGTCCCCGAGCCCGACCTCCCGGAGCATCGCTTCGGACCCGGCGAAGGCCTCCCGGCGGGCCGCCCCGCCGATCATCAGGGGAAAGGCCACGTTCTCGAGGGCCGTGAACTCGGGCAAAAGGTGGTAGACCTGGAAGACGAAGCCGATCTTGCGGTTGCGGACCGCGGCGACCGCCCGGTCGGCGCCGGCGAAGAGGTCCTCGCCCTCCAGCAGGACCCGTCCCGCGGAGGGCCGGTCGAGACCGCCGAGCAGGTTGAGCAGGGTCGTCTTGCCGACGCCGGAGGCGCCCATGACGGCCGCGAGCTCGCCCCGCCCGAGCGCGAAGTCCAGGCCTTCGAAGACGCACAGGTCGCCCTTCGGAAGGGGGTAGGACTTCCCCAGGCCTTCGGCGACGAGGACGCGGTCACTCATATTTCAGGGCCACCACGGGATCGATGCGGGCCGCCCGGCGGGCCGGGAACAGCGTCGAGACGAAGCTGATGAGGAGCGTGACCCCCACGATGGCGGCCAGGTCGAGCGGCCTCATCCGGAACGGGACATAGGAGATCTGGTAGATGTCGACGGGGATCTTGATGAGCTCGAAGGCGTTGGCCAGGGCGCACCAGCCGAGGCCGAGGGCCACGCCGAGGGCCGTGCCGATGACGCCGATGAGCGCCCCCTGGTAGAAGAAGATCCGGTTGATCGTCCGGGGCGTCGCGCCGATGGCCATGAGGATGCCGATGTCCCGGGTCTTCTCCATGACCATCAGGATGAGCGTGGCGATGATGTTCAGCGCGGCCACGATGACGATCAGGGTGATGGTCAGGAACATGATGTTCTTCTCGAGCTTGAGGGCCGAGAAGAGGGACTTGTTGAGGTCCATCCAGGTCGTGATGTAGACGGCGGGCGGCAGGACGGCCTTGATCCTCTCCCCCGCCGCCGGAGCGGCGAAGATGTCGGCCAGCTTGACCTGGATGTAGCTGGCCCGCCCCTCGAGGCCGAAGAGCTTCTGGGCCACGCCGATCGCGACCAGGGCGGTCGAGTTGTCGAACTCGTAGAGCCCGGTGTTGAAGATCCCCGTGACCAGGAAGCGCTTGCGCTTGGGCATGAGCCCGAGCGGCGACAGGGTCGAGGAGGCCGTCACGACGTCGACGACGTCGCCCGGCTGGGCCCCGATGCGCAGGGCCAGCTCGCGGCCGAGCAGGAGGCCGTCCCGGGGGCCGCCGGCCTCGGGGATCCGCCCCGACTCGAGCGTCTGGAGCCAGGCCGAGCCCGGCTTCTCCCGGTCGAAGTCGATGCCCTTGACCAGGGCCCCCGAGCTCTCGCCGATCCCGGTGACGAGCACGGTGCCGTAGACGACCGGGCTGGCCGACTCGACGCCCGGCAGGGCCCGGATCTTCCCGGCCATGTCCTCGTAGCCGGAGAGGCCCTGGCCGCCGAGGTCGGAGACCATGACGTGGGAGGTGGCGCCCAGGATCTTGTCCTGGACGTCGCCCTGGAAGCCGGTGATCAGGGCGATGGCGATGACCAGGGCCGCGACGCCGATGGCGATGCCGCCGACGGAGATCATCGTGATGACGGAGATGAAGGCCTGCTTCCGTCTCGCGGTGAGGTAGCGGCGGGCGACGAACAGCTCGAAGCTCATCGGCCTATCTCGGCCTCAGCAGGGGGAACAGCACGACCTCGCGGATCGACCGCCGGTTGGCCAGGAGCATCGTCAGACGGTCGATGCCGATGCCCTCCCCGCCCGTCGGCGGCAGTCCGTACTCGAGGGCCTCGACGTAATCCAGGTCGACGGGATGGGACTCGTCGTCGCCCTTCCTCTTGGCCTCGGCCTGTTCCTCGAAGCGGGCCCGCTGTTCGGCCGGGTCGGTCAGCTCGGAGAAGGCGTTGGCCACCTCCATGCCGGCGACCATGAGCTCGAAGCGCTCGGACTCCTCGGGGTCCTCGCGCGAGGTCTTGGCCAGCGGCGAGATCTCCCGGGGCGGGTTGGTGATGAAGGTCGGCTGGACGATGCGGTCCTTGACGAAGCGGTCGAAGATGACGTCCAGGGCCTTGCCCCAGGTCGCGGGCTTCTTGTCGGGGGCCAGCTCGCCGGCGAAGGCGATGAGGCCGGGCCGGTCCTCGAAGCGGCTCGGGGCCAGTCCGCTCAATTCCCGGCAGGCGTCGATGAACTTCAGGCGCTTGAACGGCCGCTTGAAGGAAAGGGTGTGCTCGCCGTACGGGAACTCCTCCGATCCCAGGAGGCCGACGGCCAGGCCGTGGAGGAGCTCCTCGGTGAGCTCCATCATGTCGAAGTAGTCCTTGTAGGCCTCGTAGAACTCGAGCATCGTGAACTCGGGATTGTGCTGGGCGTCGATGCCTTCGTTCCTGAAGCTGCGGTTGATCTCGTAGACCTTGTCCAGGCCGCCGACGGTCAGCCGCTTGAGGAAGAGCTCGGGGGCGATGCGCAGGTAGAGGTCGAGGCCGAGGGCGTTGTGGAAGGTCTTGAACGGCTTGGCCAGGGCGCCGCCCGGGACGGCGTGCATCATCGGCGTCTCGACCTCGATGTAGCCCCGGGCGTCGAAGAACCGGCGGATATGGGCCACGATGGCGCTGCGGAGGCGGAAGACCCGGCCGACGTCGGGGTTCATGATGAGATCGAGGTAGCGCTGGCGGAAACGGAGCTCGACGTCCTGGAGGCCGTGCCACTTCTCCGGCAGCGGGTGGAGGCACTTGGCCAGGAAGGTGACGGCATCGCAGAGGACGGTCAGCTCCCCCGTCCGCGTCTTGAAGAGCGTCCCGGAGACCGAGACGACGTCGCCGAGGTCGAGCAGCCCGAAGCGTCCATAGGCGTCGGCCCCGACCCGGTCCTCGCGGACGTAGGCCTGCAGCCGCTCGCGGCCGTCGGAGACGTGGAAGAAGGTCGCCCGGCCCATCTTGCGGA
>JBFYNT010000119.1:0-3577 GCA_041304225.1 Candidatus Aminicenantota bacterium | reverse complement strand
GACAACCCGGATTACGCGCTCAAGCTGGCCGACCTCCACGCCCAGCAAGGCTTCGTCGCCGAAGCCAAGCTCGACTACGGGGCTGTCGCCGGCCGGCTGGCCGGGGAGGGCCAGACCTCCGAGGCCGCCGTCCTCTATGAGAAGATCGTCAAGCTCGACCGCGAGGACCACGAGGCGCGTCGGGCGCTGGCCGGCCTGTACCGGGCCCTCGGCAACGTCGACGCGGCCCTGGAGCAGCTCAACGGGAGCGCGGACGTCCGCGTCGAAAAGGGCCAGTTCGAGGCCGCCGAGGAGGTCCTCCGCGAGGCCCTGAGCGTCAGGCCCGGCGACGTCCGCAGCCTGGTCGGACTGGTCGAGGTCTTCAAGAAGAAGGGACAGCCGGAGCGGGCCATCGAGCTCCTGGAAGGGGAGATCGCGGCGGCGCCCGGCAGCGTCCAGCTCCTCAACATCCTCGGCAACATCCACTTCGAGGCCGGGGACACGAAGAAGGCCGAGGAGGTCTTCACGCAGATCGTCACCGGCCATCCCCTCAACGTCAACGCCCGGATCAAGCTGGGCCGGATCCAGATCCTCAAGGACAAGCTCGACCAGGCCTACGAGCTCTTCGAGCCCCTGATCAACAACCTCGTCAAGAAGCACCGGGACGAGAAGGCCATCGGCCTGCTCGGCCTCATCCTGGAGAGCCAGAAGCCGCATCTGCCGGCCCTCGAACGGCTGGCCCTGATCTACCGCTCGAACAAAGAGGTCAAGAAGCTCGAGGTCGTGGACCGGGCCATCCTCGACGAGTTGCGCAAGGTCGGCGACAAGGAGCGGATGATCGGGGTCTACAACGAGCTCGCCGAGCTCCGGCCGGACGACGCCGATCTGGCCCAGGAGGCCCGCTCCCTCCGCCAGGAGCTGGGCCTCGTCGTGGATGAGGTCCGGGACGAGACCCCGGGCCTATCGGACAAGGACCGCGAGGCCATCAAGGAGGTCATGGACCAGGCCGACATGTACCTCCAGCAGGGGCTCGTTCGCATCGCCCGCCGCCTGCTCGAGAACCTCCGCTTCCGCTATCCCGAGGATCCCCAGATCGTGCGCAAGATCGCCGTCCTCGACGAGGTCCGGACCCATATGGACGAGGAGGAGATCCGCCGCCGGGTCGAAAAGACCAGCGAGCTCGAGGCCCAGGCCCGGGAACGGGCCGCCGAGAAGAAGGCCGCCGAGAAGAAGGCGGGTGAGAAGAGGCCCTCGGCGCCGGCGGTCGAGGAGCCGAAGCCCGAGCCGAAGAAGGCCAAGGACGCCGAGACCCGGGAGGAGGCCGCGCCGCCGGCCGCGGCCCCGGTCCGGCCGGAGAACGGGCGACCGCGCGCGGGCAGCCCGTTCAGGGACGATGTCCTCGAGGGCGAGAAGGTCAGCACCGCCGACATCTTCGCCGAGACCGACATCATCCCGTTCGTCGGCGAGGAGGCCGTCGAGCGGCGGTATTACGACCTCGGCCCGGCGGCCGGCGACGAGCTGCGCTGGATCGCCGCGGCCCGGGCCCGCCAGCTCCAGGGCGAGGCCTCTCCGAACGAGCGGGCCCTCTCGGGCATCGTGGCCGAGTTCCGCAAGGACCTGCGGACGAGGGGCGGCGCCGGGGACGCCGATATGCACTATCAGCTCGGGCTGGCCTTCATGGGCCAGGGCCTGATCACGGAGGCCATCGAGGAGCTGACCCAGGCCGGCGAGGACCGGAAGCTGGCCGTCGAGAGCGCCACCCTCATCAGCCAGTGCTTCCGGCAGCAAAGGAAATTCGACGAGGCCGCGAAATGGCTGAAGACGGCCATGGCCGAGACCAAAACCGGGACCGAGCCCTACTTCGCCCTTCTCTACGAGCTCGCGGAGGTCCTGGAGGCGTCCGGCGACCGTGCCGGGGCCGGCGATCTCTACCGGCAGATCCGAGACTGGAATCCCGGGTTCCGCGCCGCCGCCGCCCGTCTCGAAGAGCTGTCAAAGCCGGCCGGGGGCTGACCTTCGGTCCCTCTCAGAACCCGAAGATCAAACCCGTGCCCACTCTCAGGTGCTCCGCGTAAGGCCCGCGGAAGGCGTAGGTCGCTTCGGCCGTCAGCCGGACGTTCCGCCTCAGCAGATAGCCGACATGCGCGGTGGCGGCGGTGTACCGCAGGTCGACCTGGCCCGAGTCCACCCAGTTGAAGAGGCCGGCCGCGTACCAGCGGCTGTCGTCGCCCTTGGGCAGGTAGATGAGCTCGGCGAAGGCGCCGCGCGTGGCCAGTTTGCCTTCCGGCTCGAGGACGAAAAAGTACGGATTGGTGTCCCGCCGCTCGACGTACTGGACATTGAGCTCGAAGGGCTTGACCGAGAGCGTGGCGTCCCCCCCGGCCATCCAGACCGAATTGGCGATCTCCTCGGGCCTTTCCTTGCCCAGGAAACCGAACGCGCCCAGGCGGAAGGCCGGGACGATCTCCTGGGAAACGCGGAGGAGGACGTTCTTATAGGGGTCGTCGTCGAAGCCGCGGAAGATGTTGGCCTCGCCGATGCCCGTGCCGTTGAGGACCTCGAAGGTGACGTCGGTGCCTGTCTCGAAGCCGTAGGTCATCATGAGGCCGCGGTCGTAAGTCAGGTTGATCCGGGAGTCGCCGGGCGTGGCCCGGTAGATCTGGTAGTCCTCGAAGGGCAGCCGGACCTCCCGCTTGAACAGCGGGTCGGAGATCTGGAACTGCCCGACATAGAGGTCGAGGTCGGACCCGAAGAGGTCGTTGAACATGACGAAGGCGTCCTCGATACCGGCCACCTCGCCCCGCTCGCTGAGGAAGAAATAGAAGTAATAAGCGATGTCCTTGGTGATGGAGCCGCCGGAGAGGACCTTGAGGAGGTAGGGCGCGAGGAAATCCGCCTGGCGGGTGTTGGCGTTGTTCCAGGCCAGGAAACCCTCGAGCCTCAGGGCGATGGGGACGTTCCGGAGAAGGGAAAGGGTCGCGTCGCCGGTGTCGATGGTGTCGCGCGGCGTATCCTTGTCCTTGATGATGAAGCCGTTCCCGGCGAACTCCTCGCCGTAGGGCTTGAGCTTGGGGAAGGGCGCGTGGCAGGTCTTGCAGGACATGCTGTACTTGCGGGCGAAGGCGGGCATGGCCTCGAGACTGCCGAGGGAGACCGCGGCGAGCAGGACGGCGGCGAAGGCGGTGCGCAGGAAGTTCTTCATGGGTGGCGATCCTTTCTCAAGGGGCGTCGTCGACGACCGTGACCGTCGTCGCGTGCCGGTTGACCTCGACGATCTCGGCCTCATCCGGGGGGACGCCGAGGAAGTCGGCGACGGGCTTGACCAGCTTCTGGAAGTACAGGACGGCCGTGATCTTGAGCTCCCCGAGAGCGACCCCGTCGGGCAGCCGGAAGGTGCAGGTCTCGAGCTTGGTCTCGCGCGGCCCGAGCCGGTAGTCGGTGCCCAGCGACTTGGTGTTCCACTGCTGGATGGTCATGCGGCCCTGGGGATCGACATAGGCCATGCGAAAGATGCGGTCCCCGCCCGGGACGCCGTCCCGCTGGAGGCCCTTGAAGGCGGGGTCGTTGAGGGCGATGCCCATGTCCTGGTAGGCCAGGG
>JBFYNT010000118.1:0-2852 GCA_041304225.1 Candidatus Aminicenantota bacterium | reverse complement strand
GGGGCCGGATGGCGATACGCGAGGAAGCGCTCCGCCCGGTGGGCCCTGGCCGCCGGCGCGGCCGCGGGCCTGATGTTCGCCACCAAGGAGACGAGCCTCGTGCTTTTCGCGGCCACGGCGGCGGCGGTCGCGGCGACGGCGCTCTCGGAGAGGGCCTTCTCCCGGCACGGCGGCAAGATCACGCCGGACGGGGCCTGGACCTGGCGGGACTCCCGGACGAAATTCCCGGGCGCGTGGCACATCGGGCTGGCCCTGGCCGCGGGCGCGGCGGTCGCCGCGCTGTTCTACACCTCGTTCTTCCGGAACCCGCAGGGGCTGGCCGATTCGGTCCGGGCCATCGGCGCGGCGATCGAGCGGGCCGGGCATCCGGGCGTCCACGACCATCCCTGGACCTTCTATTTTCAGACCCTCGCCTATTCCAAGACCGCCGCGGGGCCCGTATGGAGCGAGGCCTTCCTGCTCTTCCTGGCCCTGGCCGGCGGCATCGGCGCCCTGGCTCCCGAGAGCGGCCGGGACGATTCCCCGCGCTTCCTCCGGTTCATGCTCTTCTTCACCCTGTTCACCGCCGCGGCCTACAGCCTCGTGCCTTATAAGACGCCCTGGAACCTCCTGCCCTTCTATCTCGGACTGGTCGTCCTGGCCGGCCACGGCGCCGCTCTGCTGCTGCGGATCAGCCGCTTCCGCGTCGTCAAGCTCGTCGTCCTGGCCCTTCTCGTCCCGGGTTTCGCCAACCTGGCCGTCCAGAGCTACCGGGCGAGCTTCGCTCTGCCCGCGGACGCGTCCAATCCCTATGCCTACGCCCAGACGAGCCCGGACCTTCTTCGGCTCGTCGCGGAGGTCGGGAAAGCGGCCGCGGCCGCTCCGGAGAACGAGGACCTGCTCGTCGCGGTCGTCGCCCCGCCCGAGGAGACCTGGCCTCTGCCGTGGTATTTCCGGGGGTACGGCCGGGTCGGGTACTGGACGAGCCCGGAAGCGGCCCGCGACGGGCTCGGCGGCTCCCGCCCCGCCGTGGTCGTCTCTTCCGCGGGTTTCGCGGACGTCATCGGAACGGAACTCGGCGACGCCTACCGGCGGACCTTTTACGGCCTCCGTCCGGAGGTCGTCCTGGCCCTCTTCGTCCGCGACGGACCGCGCTAAGAGCGCCCGCCGTCGTCCTTGCGGTATCCGACGACGGCGTCCACGTAGACCGGCTTCGTGTCGTCGTTGACGATCCGGATGGTGTCGGTGGACTGGGTGACGGGGAACATCATCGGACCGAACTTGAATCCGCCGGGACCGCGTCCCGGATGCAAAGCCTGCCAGGCTTCCTCCCCCTCCTCGCTCATCCGGAACAGGCCCGCCAGCCCGTAGCTCGCGCCTCCCTTGGTGACGACCGAGCCGTCGTCCGCCGAATCCGAATAATAGATGCGGCTTTCCATCCGCACGGTCAGCTCGCCGCCGGGACGGATCTCGGCGAACCGGCCGTCGGGTTCGCCCAGGGCGCTCTCGGGCGAGACGACCTCGATCTTGTCCAGGACCTCGCCGGCGTAGAATTCGTCCTTGTCCTTCCGGGGCTCCTGGGCCGCGGGCGCGGCGGGCTCGAGGAACAGGAGCCCGGCCGCGAAGACCAGGACGAGGCCGGCGGACCGGAGGACGGCTCTGGTGTCCATATCCCTCTCCCTGAGGACTATTTCTTGAGCAGCGGGGCGTAGATGTTCATCTTCGGCGGGTCGTCGCCCGTGACCCGGGCCGCCCAGAGGAACCCGCGCTGGACGATCTCGCGGGCCTCGGGGACGCCGAAATCCGCGGCGACGTGGCCGAGCGAGGTGTAGAACACCCGGCCTTCGCCGTAGAGCTTCTTCCAGACGACAGGCATGACCGCGCCGTCGATCCAGGGCGCGTGGGCGCCGGTGAAGGTCGTCGTCGCCAGGACCTGGACGGCCGGATCGACGTGCATATAGTACTGCTCGGACTTCATATGGAAGCGGCGCTTCAGGCCTTTCGTGACGGGATCGTCGGGATCGGTGATGTCGACGTCGTAGTCGATGACGCCGCCGGGGTGGGCGACCCACTGGCCGCCGACCATGAACTGGTACTCGACGGCCGAGCGGTGGGCGTCGCCCAGGCCGCCGTGCCAGCCGGCCAGGCCCACGCCGCTCTTCACGGCCTCCTCGAGGTTGCGCTCCTGCTCGGCGGAGATGTCGGACATGGTGAAGATGTGGACGATGAGGTCGAGCTTCTTCAGCTTCGCCAGGTCGAGGTAGGCGTCGAGGGAGTGCGAGACCTCGACGGTGAAGCCCTGGGCTTCGAGCCAGGGGGCGAAGAGGTCGACGCACTGTTTGGGCTCGTGGCCCTCCCAGCCGCCCCAGACGACGAGCGCGGACTTCCCTTTGGCCGGCGCCTGGGCCGTCCCGGAACAGACGAACAGGCCGAGGACCGCGGCGACAACCGCGACGGCGAGAAACGTTCTCTTCATGGCGGGCTCCTTCACTCGAGCTCCCGGAGCCAGATGTTCCGGTAGCGGACGGGGTGGTCGTGGTCCTGGAGGGAGATGGGCAGCCTCACGCCGTGGGCCTTGTAAGGCGGCCGGGCCTTGTGGGCCGTCGGCCCGGTCAGGACGGCGTTGTCGTGGACGAGGATGCCGTTGTGGAAGACGGTCATCCGGGCCGGCACGGCGAGCCGGCCGTCGCTCTCGAACCGCGGCCGGTGGAAGACGATGTCGTAGGCCTGCCACTCGCCGGGCGGTCGGCATGCGTTGACGGCCGGCGGGTACTGTCCGTAGATGGCCGCGGTCATGCCGTCGGCATAGGTCTTGTTCCCGTAGCAATCGAGGACCTGGACCTCGTAGAGGTCCATGAAGAAGACGCCGCTGT
>JBFYNT010000117.1:0-3557 GCA_041304225.1 Candidatus Aminicenantota bacterium | reverse complement strand
CCATCCCCCGGCCCGAGGCAGTACGTGCCGTAATACCACACGCCGTCATGGACGAGCGAGCCGCAGGGGTAGCGCCCGGCGTAGGGCGCGGCGGGCGAGCTCTTGTCGAGCCCGATGCTGTAGGCGACGAGATCGAGCGGATCGTCCCCGATGATGACGCCCTGGCCGGTGGTGATATGCACGGGATCGACCCACGATTGCGACCAGTCGGTGTATCCGTCGAGGCGTTTGGTCTTTCCATCCGTCCATGGCGAATACAGGATGTCGTTCTCGGCCCAGCTCGGATACCATGTGTCGCCATACCGGAAACCGCTCTTCACGCCGAGAAAGCGGATCGCCTGGAACGCCCCGGAGCGTTGGAACGGGCAGTCCCGGGGGATTTCGCTCGGCCAGGTGAAAGGATCGTACCTGAGGATCTCCGGTTTCAGGTCGGCGATCTGCCGTGCGTGGCCTGCCGAGAGAGCCAGAAGCAGGACGATGGAGAGGACCGCCGGGAACGTGGTGATGGGGGTGATGCGCATGAGCGGTTGGGCAAAACGAGGATATCCCGGCCCCGGGCGGAAGTCAACAGGATGACGCCGGGCCGCCAAGGGCGGCAGCGCCCGGTCCCCGCCGCCGCGCGGTCAAACGTTCAGGATGACCACGCTCCCCTGCCGCTGTCCCGTCTCGACGTACCGGTGCGCTTCGGCGGCCAGCTCGAGCGGGAAACGTCTGTCGACGAGGGCCCGGATCGCGCCCGCTTCGGCCAGCTTGCGGACCGCGAGCAGGTCCTCGAGGCTTCCGGGCGCTATCGCGCAGACGACCCGCGGGCCTCGGACGAGGGACGTCCGGGCCATCGCCAGAAGATGCCGGGCCTTGAAGCTGGCGCAGAGGAGGACGCCGTGGGGCTCCAGGATGCGGCGGACGCGGGATACGGGCGCCCGGCCCAGGACGTCGAAGACGACATCGTAGGTGTCGGCGCCGCGGGTGAAGTCCTCTTCGGCGTAGTCGATCGTCCGGTCCGCGCCCAGGGCCCGGACGTATGCGAGCCGGGGGCCGCCGCAGACAGCGGTCACGTCGGCCCCGAGATGCTTGGCGATCTGCACCGCGGCCGAACCGATGCCGCCGCTGGCCCCGTTGATCAGGATCTTCTGCCCCGGCTTGAGGTTCACCCGGCGCAGGAGGGACAGAGCCATCAGGGCCCCGTAGGTAATGACGGCGGCCTCGTCGAAGGACAGGTTGGCGGGCTTGGGCGCCACCGGGGCGCTTTCGGGCAGGCAGATGAACTCGGCGTAGGCGCCGAAGCGCTGGCCGGAATGGCCGAACACCTGATCGCCGGGCTTGAAGCGTTTGACGTCCCGGCCGACCGTCTCGACCTCCCCGGCCAGCTCGTTCCCCAGCACCCGGATCCTGGGCTTCCTCCACCCGATGGTCATCTTAGCGATGAGCCAGAAGAGATACGGCATGTTGAAGCCGCGGGGCGTGACGGACCTGAAGCTCCGGGCTATGATATCGCCGAAGTTGACACTCGAGGCCCGAACCCGGATCAGGATCTCGTTGCGCTTCGGCACGGGCCTTGGGGTCTCCTCGAGCCGGAGGACGTCGGGGGAACCGAATGCGGTGTAGACGATGGCTTTCATGGTCTTACTCCCTGGAACTTGATGCGGAACGCGCACCTCGCGCCCCCGTCGGTCCTAGGCCCGGGCGCGGGCGGCCCGCTCCATGGGCAGGATACAACTATAGATGAAGCGGTTGATCGGGACGTCGATCCCCAGCTCCCCGGCAAGACGCACGACCGTCCCGTTCTGATATTCGATCTCCGAAGGCCTCCCCTCCATGACGTCCCGGGTCAGGGACGAGTAGGAACCGGGGGGAAAAGAATCGATCAAGGCCATCGCCTCGTCGACGACGGCGGGCTCCTCGAGGATCCCCAGCCGCGACGCGACGGCGTAGATCTCGGTCATCAGCCCGATCATCAACGTCCGCATTTCCTTGAGCTCCCGGGCGGCCCCGTAGGGCGAGCGGGCCAAGGCCAGCAAGCCGCAGACGCAGATGGCCATGAACTTCTTCCAGAGCGCCGCGCGGATGTCGTCGGCCATGAGGACCGCGATCCCGGCCTCCGAGAGGACGTCCCGGATGGCCAGGCATCGCTCCGTCGTCCGCCCGTCGAGCTCGCCGAAGGCGATGAACGGCTCGAGTCCCGAGTGGAGGATCACGCCGGGCGATTCGATCCGGCTGAGGATCCGGCAGAGTCCGCCGACGACGCGTTCGAGCCCGATCGCCTCGCCGACCTCCGGAGCGGCCATGACGCCGTTCTGCAGCGGGAGGACGGTCGCCCGGTCGCCGACGACGCCGCGGAGCTCGGCTGCGACGCCCTTGACCTGCCAGGCCTTGACGCCCAGCAGGATCAGGTCCGCGCTTCCGATCGCGGCGACGTCCTCGACGGCCTTCGCCGGATCGATCCGGAAATCCCCGAGGACGCTCTTCACGGTCAACCCGCGCTCGCGGATCGCCCGCCCATGAGCCCCGCGGGCGACAAAGACCACGTCGTTCCCGGCGGCCGCTAACCGTCCCCCGAAATACCCGCCAACACCGCCCGTGCCGATGACCGCGATCTTCATGCCCCCTGTTCTCCTCGTTTCTTGTCGCTCACCTTGAACCGGGCCGCGGCGTTCATGCTCTTCACCTGGCCCGGCCTATTTTTGCGCGCGCTTGAGCGCCGCACCGGGCTGCCTCGCATAACGGGCCTGCAGCTTCTTGATCTGCTCGTAGGCCACCGGCCATTGTTTCCAAAAGGCCTTGTCGCAGACAGCCAAGCCTCCGCATTGAACGCAGGATTCCAGGCCTTGGGACATGGGGCATGTCCTGACCTCGCATTCGGACATCCCGACTTTCAAAGGCTTGTCGCCCGGCTTGCAGCCGTAGCAGAAGATCTTGTCGGGATCGAAGTCGATCCCGAATTTCTTCTTCATCTCCCACCGCTCGTAGACGGATTTCTTCAGCTTGACATCGTTCTCCCGGGTGGCCTTGAAGAGCTCGCAGCTTTTCTCGCAGAAGGCCTGCGGGATCCCGCAATAGGCCAGCGCGGCCAGGTCTACGGGCTTCTCGTCCGGGCCGGACCTGGCGGGCGCGCTCTCTTGCGCCCGTGAGATCCCGTTCAGGGCCAGCAGGGCGCAACAGGCGCCGCCGCACTTCGCGCATCGCTCGAGGAAACTCCGCCGACTTTGCTTGTCGTTCATGGTCTTCTCCTTATAACGCGGCCGCGATGAGCCTGATCCCATAGGGGACCATGGCGATAGCCATCAGAACCGAGGCGCCGAGATTGACGATCTCCAGCCCGTCCGGCGTCGCCACGAACAGCACTCCTATCAGGAAGAGGATGCTCTCCCAGCTTGGCAGCGCCTGGGCCTGGAGGAGGCCGACGGCCTGAATGGCGAACCCGGCCGGCAAGAGTATGATCCCCCAAAGGAGCCACATCCAGCCCTTCTTGGCGAACATGGCCTTGAGCCCTGGCCGCATGGCCGCGAACTCATCGTCCGGGACCGTATCCAGGGCGCTCATCGTCAGGCAAAGGGCCC
>JBFYNT010000116.1:0-8884 GCA_041304225.1 Candidatus Aminicenantota bacterium | reverse complement strand
CGGCTGAGGATCTCCCGGCCGGTCTTGAAGTCATAGGCCCGGATGTCGACGGGGGAAGGGAAGCGGTCGAACCGCCAGCGGACCAAGAGGTCGGCGCCGGTCCCGATCACCGAAGGCCTCGGATCGCTGATGACGAGCCAGGCCGGCAGGGGATGGCGCTCCCGGATGACCGGCCGGCCCGGGGCCGAGATCTCGACGTCGAGTTCCGCGGGGAGCTTGTCCTTGTCGAAAAGGACCCTTTTCTCGAAGTGGTCCTCGAGGAAATCCAGCTTTTGGGCGAAGGCGGTGACGCGCGCGTCGGCGGCCGGGGGGCCTTCCTGGGAGCCGCGGCGGACCTCGGCGTAGACGCGGACCTCGAAGAGGTCGAGGTCGTTGTTGTAATCGTAGCGCGAGAGGCTCGCCGTCGGATAGAAGGTCAGGCGAACGAACAGGGGGTCGGGCGCGGCCGGCGGTTCCTGGGCCGGCGGGTCCTGCGCGGCGCCGGCCGTCCCGGCGGCCAGCATGACGAGGACCGCGGCGAGCGGGAGCTTCATGCGCATGGTCATCTCCTTTGGTCGGGGACATTATACAGGACTCGTCCGGGCCGCGCGAGGGTCGCCGGGGACGCCCCGGCCGGCCTTGTGCGGGCCCCGGCCCTATGCGATAATGAGCCGGGAGAGCGGGCGCGGAACGTCCGCTCTGAGGGAGGCACATGATGGGCAACACTCGAACTGTCTGGGAAGGGGACATCGCGCCGGATTTCACGCTCAAGGACCATCACAACCGGGAGTTCAAGCTGTCCGAGTTCGCGGGCCGGCGGGTCCTGCTGTCCTTCCACCCCCTGGCCTGGACGCCGGTCTGCGCGGAGCAGATGAAGGCGCTCGAAAGCCGCAAGCCCGTGTTCGATGCCTTGAACACGGTCGCCGCCGGCGTCAGCGTCGATTCCTTTCCGACCAAGCACGCCTGGGCCAAGGAGCTGGGCATCAAGGAGACGCGGCTCCTCTGCGATTTCTGGCCGCACGGAGCGGTGGCCCACGTCCTGGGCCTGTTCCGGGAGGAGGACGGGTTCTCCGAGCGGGCCCACATCGTCATCGACGAGAGCGGCCGGATCGTCCTCATCAAGGTCTACGACATCCCGCAGCTGCCCGATTGCGACGAGATCGTCGCCTTCCTTAAGAAGTGAGGCCCGCTTGGCGGGACGCCGTATCCTGATCACCGGGGCTTCGGGCTTCATCGGCCGGACCCTCGCCAAGGAGCTCGCGGCCGGCGGCTATGAGGTCATCGGCCTGACCCGGCGGGCCGGCGCGGACGCGGCGGGCGCCTGTCCCGGGGCCGTGGCCTGGGCGAGCTGGGACGGCCGTACGGCGGCGGCCTGGGGGCCCCTCGCGGACGGGGCCCTGGCCATTGTCAATCTGGCCGGGGACAACCTGGCCGAGGGCCGCTGGACCAAGGCCAAGAAAGAGCGCATCCTCCGCAGCCGGACCGACGCGGGAGCGGCCGTCGTCGAGGCCGTCCGGGCGGCCCGGACGAAGCCGCGGGTCCTCGTCCAGGCCTCGGCGATCGGGGCCTACGGCCCGGCCGGAGACGGGGCCCTCGACGAGGATTCGCCCCGCGGGGCCGGGTTCCTCGCCGGCGTCACGCGCGCTTGGGAGGACTCCACGAAAGCCGTCGGATCGTTGGGCGTTCGCCGCGTCGTCATACGGTCGGGATTGGTGCTGGGAAGGGGCGGCGGCGTCTGGCCCCGGCTGGTCCTGCCGTTCCGCTTCTTCGCCGGCGGACCCCTCGGCAGCGGCCGCCAGGGCTTCTCCTGGATCTCGCTCGAAGACGAGGTCCGGGCCGTGCGTCATCTCATCGAGTCCGAGGGATCTGCCGGCGTCTTCAACCTGACGTCGCCGGGTCCGCTCAGCGAAAAGGAATTCTGCCGGATCGTCGGTAAAGCCCTCCGACGGCCTTGTTGGCTGCCCGTCCCCGCCCTTCTGTTAAGGATCCTTTTCGGCGAGAAAGCCCGGGAGACGCTCGTCGCCGGGCAACGGGTCCTTCCCCGCAGGCTGCTCGAAGCCGGCTTCGAGTTCCTTCACCCCGACGCGGCCTCGGCCGTCGCCGCCCTGATCAGAGGAGGATCTCGCGGGGGATCTCCCGCAGGTTGAAGTTCGAGGCCATGCTCCGGCAATAGGCGCCGGCGCAGAGGACGGCCAGGATGTCGCCGCTCCCGGGCAGGGGCATGGACCGTTCCCGGCCGAAGACGTCGCCCGTCTCGCACAGGTTCCCGGCCACCGTGATCCGGGCTTTGTGCGGACCGTCGACCTGGCCGGCGTTGACGATCTCGTGGTGGGCGGAGAGGTAGATGGCCGGCCGGGGCACCGTATTGAAGGTGCCGCCGTCGACGCAGGCGAAGATGTTGCCGTAGCTCTCCTTGACGTATTCCACGCCGAGGAGCAGGACGCCGGCGTCGCCGACCATGTACTTGCCCGGCTCGATGGCCAGGGCCTTGACCGCGAGGCCGGCCCGGGCGACGGCCTTCGTCAGGTAGGCGATGTACTCCTCGACGGGGAACACGCCGCGGGACTTGAGATAGCGGGGCCCGAAGCCGCCGCCGAAGTCGAGGAACTCGAGGGGAAACCCGGCCTTCTCGATCTCCCGGGCTTTGCGGACCATGCGGTCGACCGCCGTCCGGACCATGCCGAAGTCCTCCTTGACCCAGCCCGAGCCGAGGTGCTGGTGGAGGCCGACGGGCCGGAAGCCCATCCGCTTCGCCCTGGCGAAGACGTCGAGGACCTTTTTGGCCTCGACCCCGAACTTGATGGGCGTGCCGTCGGTGGAGCGCTTTCCGGCCGTGATGGCCTTGGCGTGGAAGCCGCGGCCGACGCCCGGGTTCCAGCGCACGGAGACGCGGATGGCTTGGCCGGGGAATTCGCGCCGGACCTCGTCCATGAGGTCGAGCTGTTCGGCGGCGTCGATGTTGACCGTCAGCCCGTCGACGGCGAAGACCGACCGGAGGTCCGTCCGGCTGACGCTCGTCCCCGTGTAGAGGATCCGCTCGGCCGGGAAGCCGGCCTTGAGGGCCGTCTCGACTTCGCACGGGGAAACGGCGTCGATCCAGGCGCCCCGGGCCCGGAGCAGGCGCAGGATGCCTTTGTGGGGATTGGCCTTCATGGCGTAGCAGATGCGGGTCTCGAGATCGGTCTGGCCGGCGAAGGCGTCGTCGAGACGGGCGTAGCGCTCGAGGATGCGGTCCTTGCCGTAGATGTACAAGGGGGTGCCGTAGCGCCCGGCGAGCTCGGTCACGTCATGGCCGGCGATCCGGAGCTTGTTGTCCTCGACGGCGACGAATTCCGTTTCCCACCAGTTCATGTCTTGTCTCCCTTGTCGAAGAGGTCCCGCTGGCCGGCCTTGATGGACCGGACGATCTCCCGCAGGACCGGGTATTTCTCGAGCAGCGGCTCGGGCACGTCGACCTTCTCGCCGGTGATCATGTTGCGGATCTGGAGGGCGTTGGCCATGGCCTGCCCCCGGTAGTTATTGTTGGTGACGACGTAGACCTTGCCGCTCTTCGCTCCGAGCTCCTTGATGCGGGCCACCCAGTCCTCGAGCTCGCCGGCGGCGTAGAGGTAATCGTAGCGGGCGTCCCGGCCGGCCCCCTCGCGGAACCAGTTCTCGCGGTTCCGGCCGTGGAAGCGGACGTAGGCGAAGCCGGGGTCCGTGGCGACGGCCGACGGCGCGATCGAATCGTCGAACAGGGGCTGGTCGATGTTGCAGAAGGCGGCCTTGGCGGCGCGAAGCCCGTCGTAGAAGGCCGTCGTGTCCCAGCTCCCGTGCCGGACCTCGACCGCCAGGGGGTAGCCGGAGAAGACGGCCAGCAGCCGGGCCAGGTAATCGGCGTTCTCCGGCGTGTTGCGGAACGACCAGGGGAACTGGACGAGCAGGGCGGCCAGGCGGCTCCGGAGGTGGAGGACGTCGGCCGCGGCCTTGCAGGCGTCGACGTCCCGCCGGGTGAACCCGGACCGGGCGTGGGTGAAGGATTGATGGAGCTTGAGCGCCAGCAGGAAATCCGGGAAGGGCTCGATCTTCCTCAGCCACGACCGGACCAGGACGGGATCGGCCGGGCGGTAGAAGGTGCTGTTGACCTCGATGAGGTCGATGTATCCGGCGAGATAGGGCAGGGCGTGGAAACCGCGGCCCTTGGAGAGAGGGTAGACGATGCCCTCCCAGTCCTCGTAGCTCCAGCCCGCGGTGCCGACGTGATACTTGGCCATGCGGCCGATATTCTACGCCCGCCGCCGCCAATTCACAATCCGCGAAGCCCGTGACCAGATGGATTTCAAATTGCCCATTTTCTAGCGGATGGCGACTGTGTTATCTTGATAAGCGAGGCTGATGATGACCGAAGTGTCGTTCGATTTTGCGACGGAAGTGCCCGAGGCCTACCGGCGGATCGAGGCCGACATCCGGCGGACGCCGCTCGAGCGCTCCGAGCCCCTGAGCCGGGAGTTCGGGGCCGACGTCCGCGTCAAGTGGGAGTGCGACCAGATCACCGGTTCGTTCAAGCTGAGGGGCGCGCTCAATAAGCTGCGCACGCTCTCTCCCCGGGACCGGGCCCGGGGTGTCGTCTCGGCCTCGACGGGCAATCACGGACTGGCCATCAGCCACGCGTCGAAGCTCGAGGGCGTCGGCCTCAAGCTCTTCCTGCCGGAGACCGTCGCCGAGGTCAAGAGGAAGAGGATCGAGGCCTTGGGCGTCGACGTCGAGGTCCGCGGCGCGAGCTGCGACAAGGCGGAAGCCCTGGCCCGCGATTTCGCCCGCCGGGAAGGGCGCGTTTTCGTCTCGCCCTACAACGACCCGGACATCGTCCGCGGCGCCGGCACGACGGGTCTCGAGATCGCCGCCGGGCTGGACCGCTTCGACGATGTCCTCGTGCCGGTCGGCGGGGGAGGGCTCGTGGCCGGCATCGCCGGTTACCTCAAGGCCGTCCGGCCCGGCGTCCGGATCGTCGGCGTCGAGCCCGACACGTCGGCCTTCATGGCCGCCTCGCTCGCCGCGGGCCGGATCGTCGAGATCGACGAGAAGCCGAGCGTCGCCGACGCCGTCGCCGGCGGCATCGAGCCCGGGTCCATCACCTTCCCCCTCTGCCGCGACCTGGTCGATGCCATCGAGGTCGTCCCCGAAGCCTTCGTCGCCCGGGCCCTGGCCCTCGTCCATGAGCGCCACGGCCGGATGATCGAGGGAGCCGGCGCGCTGCCCTTCGCCGCCCTGCTCCACGCGCCGGCGAAATGGGCCGGCCGCGCCGTCGTGGCCGTCGTGAGCGGCGGCAACATCTCGCCCGAGAGGTTCCGGGAGGTGACCGGCCGTGCGGCTTAAGGCGCTTTGGCTCGGCTTGGCGGCGGGCCCGGCCCTCCTCCTCGCGGCCTGCCGCGGCCGGGAGGCCGCCCCGCCCGCCCCGGCCGACGCCCCCCGGCCCTACGCCGTCGCCGTCTTCCAGTCGGTGGATTCGCCGACCGGGAGCGAGGCCCGGCGAGGCATCCTCCAGGCCTTCGCCGACGCCGGGCTCCGTGACGGACGCGACATCGTCGTCTCCATCCGGATCGCCAACAACGACATCGCCGAGGTCCAGCGCATCGCCCGCGACCTCGCCGCCGATAGGACGGACCTGGTCATACCCCTGTCGACGCAGGCGCTCCAGGCGATCCTCCTCGCCGCGCCGTCGACCCCCGTCGTCTTCGGGGCCGTCGCCGTCCCCTATCTCGTCGGCGCGGGCCGGTCGGCGGAGGACCATCTCGGCCGCGTCACGGGCGTCGTCTCCACGGGGCCCGTCCGGCAGACGGTCGCGCTCATCAGGGAGCTCGTCCCGAAGGCCCGGCGCATCGGCTCGCTCTGGACCTCGTCGGAGATCAACTCGGAATACTACCTGGACCTGGCCCGGGAGGCCGCCGCGGAGCTCGGCTTCGAGCTGGTCGCCTTCCCCGTGACGGGTCCCCACGAGATCCCGGCGGCGCTCCAGCGGCTGCTCAACGAGAGGATCGACGTCCTCTACCCGATGTCCGACAACACCCTCAACAGCTCCTTCGACGTCATCGGCCGCGCGGCCGACGAGAACGGCGTGCCGCTCGTCGCCAGCTTCCTGCGCGCCGTCGAGTACGGGGCCTGCGCCGCGCTGGGCTACGATTTCTACGAGCTGGGATTGAAGACGGGACGCCTGGCGGTCCGGGTGATGGACGGCGAGAGCCCGGCCCGCATCCCCATCCAGTCCATGGACGCGGTCGAGCTCTACCTCGACCCGGCGGCCGCGGCCCGGCAGGGGGTCGTCTTCCCGAAGGCGGTCCTCGACCGGGCCAAGCGGATCGTCAGCCCCGCGACCGGCCCCGCGGCCGCGGCCGGCGACGTTCCCGGCTGAGATCGAAGACACGGCGCCCGCCCTCCGCCGGGACCGCGGCCCGGATGGCGGCGCCGGTCCTCTCGATGGCCAGCCCGCAGGCCTGCTCGAGCGGCCGGCCTTCGGCCAGGAAGGCGACGAGGGCCGAGGATAGGAAACAGCCGGTCCCGTGGACGCTGCCGGCGGCGTGGCGCTGGTGCTCGAAGACCGTGATCTTCCCGCCGTGGCAGAGGACGTCGACCACCCGGCCTTCGAGATGCCCGCCCTTGACCAGGCAGGCCATGCGGCCCGCGCGGGCGATCGCTCTCGCCGCGGCCCTCATTCCGGCCACGTCCTCCACCCGGCGCCCCGCGAGGACCGAGGCCTCGTCGAGGTTCGGCGTGACGAGGTCGGCTTTGCCCCGGAGGGCTTCGAGGAAGCGCGGCCAGGCCCGCCGCTCGAGGAGGAGCGCGCCCGAGGTCGAGCGCAGGACCGGGTCGACGACCCGGGGTACGTCCCGCCGGCCGGCCAGGAGGCCGGCGACCGCCGAGAGGTTCGCGGCCGTGGCCAGCATGCCGACCTTGACGCCCGCGATGTCGTAGGTCCCGCCCAGCCTCTCGAACTGCCCGGCGACGGCCCGCGGCGCCACGGGGTGAACGCGGTCCACCCGGGCCGGGGTCTGGGCGGTGACGGCCGTCAGCACCCCGAATCCCCGGTGCCCCAGGCTCTCGAAGACGGCGATGTCCAAGAGGACGCCCGCGCCCCCCGAGGGGTCGTAGCCGGCGATGGAGATCAAGCTCTTCTTCATGTCGACGGGGCGATTCTACCACGATCCGGCCGCCGGGCGGAGTTTGACATCGTCGCGGCCGATGGGGTATTAGCAGGGGACATGGGCAAGGACCTCGTCCGGGTGCGCGTCTTCGCGGGCGGCCGAGTCCAGGGCGTGGCCTACCGCTTCTACGCGGAGAAGTGCGCCGGCCGCCTCGGCGTCACCGGCTGGGTCCGCAACCTGTCCGACGGACGGGTCGAGGTCCTGGCCGAGGGATCGGCCGAGCACGTGGAGGCCCTGCTCGATAGCCTCCGGGAAGGCCCGAGCCTGGCCCGTGTGGCGAGCTTCGATGTTCGCAGGGAACAGGCGACGGGGGAGTTCTCCGATTTCCGGGTCGTCTACCATCCCGAATGAGCGCCCCCGAAGGGGTCACCACTCGACGAGCAGGGAGCCCCAGGTCAGCCCTCCGCCGAAGCTCAGGAGCAGGGCCAACCCGCCCTTCGGGAGCCGGCCTTCCTCGACCGCCTCGCGCAGGGCCAGGAGCACCGAGGTCGACGAGCAGTTGCCCCGCCGGTCGACGTTGACGTAGAACTTCTCGAGCGGGAGGCCCAGCTTCTTGGCCGGGAACTCGAAGATCCGGGCATTGGCCTGATGGCAGACGAACAGGTCGATGTCCTCGAGTTCGTAATCCCGCGTCCGTCCCGGTATCCGGTTGGCCTTTTCGAGCGTTTTGAGGATGAGCTCGGGGATGACGCGGAGGACGAACTTCTGGATGTCGTGCCCCTTGATGGCGATGTTCGGCTTCTCGGGAGCGTCGTGGTAGCGGGTGTCGTGGCCGACGCTGTAGGCGGCCTCGAAGCTCGTCGCGTCCGTTCCGGTGACCGCGCAGACGATGCCGGACGAGCCGACGGTCCGTTTGAGCACGACGGCCGCCGCGCCGTCCCCCCAGAGGTCGGCGTTGGTGTCCGAGAAATCGAGGAGCCGGCTGAGGACCTCCGCTCCCAGGGCCAGGCCGTATTCGGCGTCGTTGTCCGGGTCCAGGAGGTGCTTGCGGACGATGTCTATGGCGTAGAGGCCGCTCGTGCACGCGGCCAGGACGTCGAAGGCCGGGATGCGCAGGGTCGTCCGGGCGGCCCGCTCGTCGAGCTCGCCGGCGGCGACCTTCTTGGCGATGGCCTTGCCGAGGGTGATGCAGGCGGTCGAGGGAAAGATGGCCTCGGGAGTGGAGCTCCCGACGACCAGGATGCCGATGTCCTGCCAGCCGATGCCGGCGTCGGCCAGGGCCCGCTCCGCCGCGAAGAGAGCCAGGTCGGAGGTGTTGACGCTGTGGTCGACCCAACGGCGCTCCCTGATGCCGACGAGGTCGACGATCTTCTGCGGGGTCAGCTCGTCGGGCAGCCAGGGCCGGTCCGTGCCCGGCTTGATGGCCTTGTGGGCGAGCAGGATGCGGACGATCTCGTCGTTGGTGACGATCCGTCCCGGGACGTCCGTGGCGGGCAGGCATTTCCCGGTGCCGGCGATCTTCACTCGCATATCAACACTCGCTGTCCTTTCGGTCGATGGTGGCTGTCTCAGGAAGGGTCTCGTCACCCAAGCCCTACCATTATTATCGGACATTCGACGGAAGTCAACAGCCCGCGGCCGGCGGGGAGGCCCCGATTGACCGGGCCCGGCCTTTCTGCTAAATAGGGGATGACCATGAGCGACAAGCCTCTCGCCGGCGTTCGCGTCCTCGACCTCTCGCGCCTGCTTCCCGGACCCTACTGCACGCTCGTCCTGGCCGACCTCGG
>JBFYNT010000115.1:0-13829 GCA_041304225.1 Candidatus Aminicenantota bacterium | reverse complement strand
GAGTCCCTGGTCGCCGACCGGACCGCGCCGCCGGAATACGACGAGATCTTCAGCAAGCCCATCGATTCCGAGCCCCTGGCCGCGGCCGTCCGGGAGCTCATAGCCCGGACGACCGGCCCGCCGTCGCTGCCCGAGGACCCGGGCTGGCCCGGCGAGGAGGAAGGACCCGGGCCGGCGGCGCCGGCCCCGGCCGGCTCCGGGTCCGAGATCAAGGCCGCCGTCCGCGAGGAGATCGGCGCGATGGAGCGCGAGATCGAGAAGCGCGTCCGGGCCGGCGTCCTGGCCGAGCTCAAGGAATGGATGTCGAAACCATGATGCCCAAAGACGAGCTGTCGAAAGCCTACGATCCCAAGCCGGTCGAGGAGAAGTGGGGGAAGTTCTGGCTGGACGAGGGCCTCTTCGTCGCCGATCCCCACTCGCCCAAGCCCAAGTTCTCCATGGTCCTGCCGCCCCCCAACGTCACCGGCATCCTGCACATGGGCCACGCCCTCTGCTTCACCCTGCCCGACATCATCACCCGCTGGAAGCGGATGCAGGGCTACAACTGCCTGTGGCTGCCGGGGACCGATCACGCCTCGATCGCCGTCCACAACGTCATCGAGAAGAGCCTGGCCGAGAAGGGCCTGACCCGTGAGAAGATCGGGCGCGACGAGTTCCTGCGCATCGCCTGGGAATGGAAGGCCAAGTACGGCGGCGTCATCACCGGCCAGCTCAAGAAGCTCGGGGCCTCGCTCGACTGGTCCCGGGAGCGCTTCACCATGGACCCCGGCTTCAGCCGGGCCGTCAAGCAGGTCTTCGTCTCCCTCTACGACGAGGGGCTCATCTACCGGGACTACTTCCTGGTCAACCGCTGCCCGCACTGCCGGACCGTGCTCTCGGACATCGAGATCGAGCATCAGGACCTCAAGGGCAAGCTCTGGCATATCCGCTATCAGGTCGAGGGCTCGGACGAGTCCGTGGTCGTGGCCACGACCCGGCCCGAGACCATGCTGGGGGACACGGGCCTGGCCGTCCACCCGGACGACGAGCGCTACGCGCGCCTTCACGGGAAAAGGGTCGTCCTGCCGCTCCAGAACAAGCCCATCCCGGTCATCACCGACGAGCGGGTCGAGCGCGACTTCGGCACCGGCGCGGTCAAGGTCACTCCGGCCCACGATCCCGTCGACTTCGAGCTCGGCAAGAAGCACGGCCTCGAGCAGGTCATCGTCATCGACGGCGAGGGCCGGATGACCGAGGCGGCCGGCCCGGACTTCGCCGGCCTCGACCGCTTCGCCGCCCGGGCCAAGGTCGTCGAAAAGCTCCGCGAGCGGGGCCTCCTGGTCAAGATCGAGGACCACGACCACGCCGTCGGCCACTGCTACCGCTGCAAGAGCGTCATCGAGCCGCACCTGTCCTGGCAGTGGTTCGTCCGCATCAAGCCGCTGGCCGACGAGGCCATCCGGGTCGTCGAGGACGGCTCGATCCGGTTCATCCCGTCGAACTGGACCAAGACCTACTTCGAGTGGATGTACAACATCCACGACTGGTGCATCTCGCGGCAGCTCTGGTGGGGCCACCGCATCCCGGCCTGGTACTGCCGGGACTGCGGCCGGATCATGGTAGCCATGGACGCGCCGGCGGCGTGCGATAAGTGCGGCGGCCCGCTCGACCAGGACGAGGACGTCCTCGACACCTGGTTCTCCTCGGGCCTGTGGCCCTTCGGCACGCTCGGCTGGCCCGACGAGACCGAGGACCTGAAGGCCTTCTATCCGACCGACCTGATGTCGACCGGCTTCGATATCATCTTCTTCTGGGTCGCCCGTATGATCATGATGGGCCTCAAGTTCCGCAAGGAGATCCCCTTCAAGGACGTTTTCATCAACGGCCTCGTCCGCGACCTCAAGCGGCGCAAGATGAGCAAGTCGGAAGGCAACATCATCGACCCGCTGGAGATGATCGGCAAGTACGGCACGGACGCCCTGCGCTTCACCCTGGCCTCCCTGGCCGTGCCCGGCATGGACCTGGCCCTGTCCGAAGAGCGCATGGCCGGCTACCAGGCCTTCGCCAACAAGATCTGGAACGCCTCGCGCTTCACGCTGATGAACCTCAAGACCGAGCGGCCCGAGGTCCGGGAGGCCGAGCTCACGCTGGCCGACCGCTGGGTCCGCAGCCGGGTGAGCGAGGTCACGGCCGCGCTCGACAGGAGCCTCACGGAATACAAGTTCTACGAGGCGGCCGATCTCCTGTACCATTTCATCTGGCACGAGTTCTGCGACTGGTACATCGAGTTCGCCAAGGTCGGCCTGCGCGAGGGCAACGCGACGACCGCGGCCGTCCTGGCCGACACGCTCGACCGCATCCTGCGGCTGCTCCACCCGTTCATGCCCTTCATCACCGAGGAGATCTGGCAGCATCTGCCCGGCGCGGGCAAGTCCATCGTCGTCGCGCCTTTCCCGAAGCCCGAGCCGGCCTGGAACGACGCGGCCGCCGAGAAGGCCATGGCCCTCGTCCAGGCGGTCGTGGTCGAGACGCGGACGATCCGGTCCGGGAACAAGATCGCGCCCAAGGACAAGCTCCGCCTCATCGTCAAGACGGCCGGCCGCGACGAGACGGCCGCCCTCGAAGCGGCGGCCGCGTTCGTGAAGGCCTTGGCCGGGCTGGAGACGCTCGAGTTCGCCGCCGCCCTGCCCGAGGGCCAAGGCCTCCTCAAGGGCGTCGCGGGCCCGTTCGAGATCGGCGTCGTGCCCGTCCTGCCGGCCGATCTCGGGCAGGAGCGGGACCGGCTGCAAAGGGACCTCGCCAAGGCCGAAGCGGAGATCGAGAAGATCGAGCGCAAGCTCGGGAACGCCGAGTTCGTGGCCAAGGCCCCGGCGGCCGTGGTCGAGGAGAACCGGACCCGGCTCGCCGAGCTCAAGGACCGGCGGGAGAAGCTCGGCCAGAACCTGGCCCGCCTCTCCGCGTCCTCCTGAGGGCCCGGGCGGCGGACGATGACCATCGGAAACCCCGTCCACAGGCGGACGACCGTCGCCTCCACCAACGACGAGGCCAGGGCCCTGGCTGTGCAGGGAGCGGCCCACGGCACCGCCGTCCTGGCCGCCGGGCAGACCCGGGGCCGGGGCACGAAGGGCCGGGCCTGGCACTCCGCGCCGGGACTGGGGCTCTACGTCTCGTTCGTCCTCCGCGGCCCCGCCGGCGGCCCCGTGCCCTTCCCCCATATCCTGCCGCTGGCCGTCGGATTGGCCGCGGCCGAGGCCGTGCGCGAGACCGCCGGCCTCTGGGTCGGGCTCAAGTGGCCGAACGACCTCGTCCACGAGGGGAGGAAGCTCGGCGGCATCCTCTGCGAGGCCGTCACGGGGGCGGCGGGCGCCGGCTTCGCCGTGGCCGGCGTCGGCCTCAACGTCGGCCACGGCCCTGAGGACCTCCCCGAGGACATCCGTACTCTGGCGACTTCGCTGCGGATGGCCGGCCGGCCCGAAGCGGACATCGAGGCCCTGTTCGCCGGCCTTTGCCGGGCCCTCGACAGTTGGTATAATGCCCTCGCCCGGGGTGACAGGGGATCCGTGCTCGCGGCCTTCGGGGCCGCCATGGTCCCTTCTCCGGGGACGCCCGTCCGGATCGCGACGGCCGCGGGCGGGATCGCGGGGACTTGCCGCGGCCTCGACGCGGAGGGCCGCCTGGTCGTCGAGCGCGACGGCGGGGCCGGGACGGTCGTCCTCGACGCGGTCCTGGGCCTCGAGACCATCGCTTAGGGAGGGACACGATGCTTCTGGCGTTCGATGTCGGCAACACGACGATCGCCGTCGGCGTCTTCCGCGGCCGGAAGCTCGCCCGGAGCTGGAAGATCAGGACCGACGGCGGCAAGACGGCCGACGAATACGGCGCCGTCCTGTTCGACCTGATGCAGATCGCCGCCATCCCGCCGGCGAAGATCTCCGCGGCCATCGTCTCCAGCGTCGTCCCGCCCCTGACCCCGGTCATCGAGGAGACCTGCCGGACGTATTTCGGCGTGGAGGCCAGCGTCGTCGGGCCGGGGCTCAAGACGGGCATGCCCATCCTCTACGAGAATCCTCTCGAGGTCGGCGCGGACCGGATCACGGCCGCCGTCGCGGCCTTCGAGAAATACGGCGGCCCGACCATCGTCCTCGATTTCGGCACGGCGACGACCTTCGACGCCGTCTCGGCCAAGGGGGAGTACCTGGGCGGGGCCATCGCCCCCGGCATCCAGATCGCCGCCGAGGCCTTGACCCTCAAGACGGCCCGCCTGCCCCGGATCGAGATCCGCAAGCCCAAAAAGGCCATCGGCCGCACCACGGTCGCCAGCATGCAGTCCGGGCTCTATTTCGGCTACATCGGATTGGTGACGAACACGGTCGAGGAGATCCGTAAGGAGCTCGGACGGGACACCCGGGTCATCGCCACGGGCGGGTTCGGCAGCCAGGTCGCGGCGGAGCTGCCGATCGTCGAGGCCTACGAGCCCGACCTCGTCCTCGAGGGCCTGAGGATCATCCACGAGCGCAATCGCGGCGGCCGCGATTAGGCCGGGCCCGGCCCCGATCCCCATGGACGCCGAAGACAGCCAACGGAGCGGTTACTACCAGTCGATCGCCCGGGCTTTCCTCGAGCGCCGGGGCGCGCCCTTCCTCCTCTCGCCGAAAGACCAGGCCGCGATCGCCGGCTGGGAGGAGCGGCGCGTGCCGCTCCGCGCCGTCCTCGAGGGCATCGGCCGGACCTTCGACGGGCTTCAGTCGCGGGGCCGAGGGACCAAGGGCGTCTCGCTCGCCGCCTGCGAGCGGCAGGTCGACGCGGCCTTCGCCCAGCATCGCGACCGGGCCGCCGGCGGCCGGAGCGGACAGGCGCCGGCCGGGGCCAGGCCCGGGAAGGCGGACAGGGCCCGGCGCGAGATCGCCAAAGCCCTCGGCGGCCTCGGGCCCGGCGACGCGGACCTGGCCCGGCTCCTCGAAGCGGCCCTGAAAGCCCTGGACGGGCCGAAGCCCGACGAGGCCGAGCTCGAGAGGATCGACGCCGCGGTCGAAGAGGCGCTCTGGACCCGGACCTCGGCGGCGGAGCGGGCCGCGGCGGAAGCCGACTTCCTGCGCGAGCTCGGCGGACGCCGCCCCAGGGACATCGAGGGGACGCTCCGGCGCAAGGCCGTCCAGGCGGCCCGGGCCGCGCGGCGGATCCCCCACATCTCGCTGTTCTATCATTGAAAGGAACGCCGTTGACATCCGCCCGCATCCTCGCGCTCCTCGGGAAGCACCCCGAAGGGCTAGAACTCGACCGCATCCAGTCCGAACTCGGCGTGAAACGCCAGGACCGGACCAAGCTCCTCGAGGCCGTGCGCAAGCTCGAAGCCCGGGGCGACGTGCGATCTTTCCGCGGCCGCTTCCGCCTGGCCGCGCGGAAGGGTTTGGTTCGAGGCCGGTTCGTCACGGCCCGGCCCGGCTTCGGCTTCGTCGCGCCGGAGGGCGGCGGGGCCGACATCTTCGTGCCCGCCCGCCACGCCCAAGGCGCCCTGCCGGGGGACGAAGTGGCCGTCGTCGTCGAGGAGGAAGGGCGGTTCGGCAAGCCCGAGGGCCGGGTCGAGCGCATCCTGCGCAAGGGCCGGAAGGTCCTCCTGGGGATCTACCGGGAACGGAGCGGCGCCCCCTTTCTCCAGCCGTTCGACTCGCTCTCCCAGGACGACCTGCCGGTCAAGTCGCGCGGCCGGCTCCGGCCCGAGCCGGGGATGGTCGTCGAGGCCGACCGGGCCACCCTGGCCCTGACCCGCGTCTTCGGCCGGCCCGAGGACCCCGGCGTGGACGCCCAGGTGGTCATCTCGCGCTACGGCCTCAGGTCCGAGTTCCCCGAGGACGCCGGAGGCGAGGCCGAAGCCTTTCCGTCCGAGGTCCCGGACGCGGCCTTCGCCGGCCGGCGGGACTTCCGGGACTGGACCTCCGTGACCATCGACGGCGAGAAGGCCCAGGACTTCGACGACGCCGTCAGCATCCGGACGCTCGACGGCGGGGGCTGGCGCCTCGGCGTCCACATCGCCGACGTCTCACATTATGTGCGGCCGGGGAGCCCGCTCGACCGGGAGGCCGAGGCGCGGGCGACGAGCGTCTATTTCCCAGGCCTGACCCTGCCCATGCTGCCCGAGAAGCTCTCGAACGGGCTCTGCAGCCTGCGTCCCCGGGTGCCCCGCCTGGCCGTGTCCGTCCTGATGGACATCGCCCCGGACGGCCGCGTGACCGGGGCCGAGTTCGCGCCGGCCGTCATCCGCACCGCCCACCGCCTGACCTACACGTCCGTCTTCGCCGTTTTCGAGGGGGAGGCCGAGGCGACCCGCGCTTACGCCGACGTCGTCCCGGACCTCCTGACGATGCGGCAGGCGGCCGCGGCCCTGCGGGCCCGCCGCCTCGCCGAAGGCAGCCTCGACTTCGACCTGGTCGAGCCCGAACTCGTCTACGAGAAGGACCGTCTCCTCGCCGTCGCCGCCGCCGAGCGGAACGAGGCCCACCGGCTGATCGAGGAGTTCATGGTGGCCGCCAACGTCGCCGTGGCCTCGGCCTTCACCACGCGCAAGCTCCCCGCCATCTACCGCGTCCATCCGGCGCCCGATCCCGGCGACTTCCGCAAGCTCAGGGACATGCTCCTCGCCTTCGGCCTCGCCCTGCCCGACCCGGACAAGGTCCGGTCGAAGGACCTGCAGCGCGTCCTGGAGAGGGCCAAGGGCCTGCCGGGCGAGAAGTTCATCGGCACCCAGGTCCTGCGGGCGATGAAGCTGGCCGTCTACGCGGCCAAGAACGTCGGCCACTACGGCCTGGCCAAGGCCGATTACACCCACTTCACATCGCCCATCCGGCGCTATCCCGACCTGGTGGTCCACCGGCTCCTCAAGGCCCTGCTGGCCGGGGAGGGTCCGAGCCCGCTGGCCCTCGCCGAGATCGCGGACCGGGCTTCGCAGCGCGAACGGAACGCCGCCGACGCCGAACAATCGCTCGTCGAATGGCGCATCTTCCGGTTGTTGCGGGGCCGCCTGGGCGAGGAGTTCGCCGGCATCGTCGTCGACGTCGTCAAGGCCGGGCTGGTCGTCGAGCTCGACGGCTGGTTCGTCTCCGGCCTCCTGCCCTTCGCGTCCCTGCGGGGGGATTACGAGTCCCGGCCCGGGGGCCGGCGTCTCCGCCCGAAGCGCCGCCGGAAAACGTTTGACTTGGGGGACTCGGTTCGTGTAATCCTGGTGTCCTGCGATCCGGCCCTTCGCCGCATGGGCTTCGTCCCGGCGCCGGACCCGGAGGAGCGCCTGTCATGAAAGCGCCCGCGTTCGACGCCGTCCTCGATTTCCCGCTGGCCCCCGGCCGCCGCGAGCTCCGGGCCGAGGCCGTCTTTCTCGGCGGCCGGGTCACGGCCCGGTTCACGGACTACGCCGCGGCCGGCCGGAAGGCCGCGCCCTTCGTCCGCGCCCTGGCCGCCGGCCCCATCGACGTCCGGTGGGGCGATCCCTTCGAGGTCCGGTCGGACGACGGCGCTCTCCTGGGCCGCGGCCGCTGCCTCTACCCCGGCTCGCCCGCCCCGGAGGAGATGAAGCCCTCGAAGCGCAAGGCCGTCCTCGGCCGTCTCGCCCTCGGCGAGAAGGACATGGTCCTGGCCCTGGCCGAGCTCGGCGGGCTCAAGGGATTGAAGGGCGAGGAGCTGTCCTTCTTCTGCCGCCTGTCGAGGAGCCGGATCGAGGATCTGGCCCGGGCGCTCGAGGAGGAGGACGCGGTCCGCATCCTCCAGTTCGCGCCCCTGCGCCTCGTCTCCCGGTCCAGCCTCGACTTCCTGCGGGGCCGGATCGTCTCGTTCCTCACCCAGTACCACAAAAAGCACCCCGGCCAGCGGGGCGCGCCGCTCGAGAAGCTGGAGACGCGGTTCGACGCGCCGCGGCCGGTCCTCGTGCTGGCCCTGCGGCTCCTGGCCAAGGAGGGCCGGGCCCAAGAGGAAGCCGGCGTGGTGCGTCTGCCCGATTTCCGCATCCCCTTGAACGCCGCCGACGAGGAGGCCCTGGCCGCCCTCGAGGCCAAGGTTCTCAACGGCGAGCTCGGCAGCGTGACCCCGGAGGACCTCCGGGCCGAGCTCGGACTGACGATCGGGAAGCTTCAGACGCTCCTCGGCGTCCTGGCCGAGCGCAAGAGGATCGTCGAGGGCTTCGAGGGCTTCATCCTCCACTCGAAGTGGCTCGACGAGATCGTGGCCAAGGTCCGCGGGTCGGGGAAACGGGAGCTCACGGTGGCCGACTTCAAGGTCATGACCGGCCTGTCCCGCAAATACAGCATCCCCCTGCTGGAGCTTCTCGACAGCATGGGGATCACCCGACGGAAGGGCTCCGTGCGGGATATCCTTTAATTACTTCGGCTCTTCGCCCTCGGGCTTCTCTTCCGCCGGTCCCTCGGGGGCCTCTTCGGCCTCGTCCTCGGGCTTCTTCTTCAAGGCCGTCTTGAGCAGGTCGCCGAAGATGCCGAACTTGGGCGCGTCCTTCTTCGGGGCCGGCTTGAACTCCTCTTTCTTCTCCCGGGCCCGCTGCTGTTCGGGCGTCTCTTCCTCTTTTTCCTTGACGGCGGCCAGGGCGGCCCGCTCGGACTCCTCCTCGGCGATCTTCTCCTCGATGACCCGCCGCTCGCTCTTCTTCGGCCGGGGGCCCTTATCGCCCTCGGTCTTGGGCTTCTTCCGCTTGAAGACCTTCTCCTTGTCCTTCTTCGACGGCGGTCCGGGCTCCGGGCCGGGTCCGACGGGTCCGGCCGGTTCGACGGTCCGTCCGCCGGCGCCCGCGCCGGGCTCGATGCCGAAGAGCTCCTCGGCCACGGCTTCGAGAGCCGCTTCCTCGGGCGTATAGGCCTCCGGCGCGGACTCCTCGTAGCCCTCGGCGTAGGCGCCCTCCTCGGGGACCTCCTCGGGGATATAGGGCTCGTGATAGGTGAAGACGCCCTTCTTCTTGTCGGATTTCGTGAACTCCGGCGAGTTCAAGAGGGTGAACTCCACGTCCTCCTGCGTCGTCTGGCGGATGATGTCGATGAGGTGGTAGGCCCGGAGGAAGTGGAGCGACCGGGCCGCTCCGGCCAGGCCGGTGTCGCCGTAAACGGTGACGACGAGGTCGCGGAGGTCGTGGCCCTCGCGCAGCGGGGCGAGGGGCAGCAGGCTGGCCAGGGTCTCGCGCTCGATGTAGATGATCTTGTTGGGCTCGGCGAAGGTGTAGGCCTCTTCGCCGGAATCGACGAACTCGTCCTTCTCGGCGTCGTAGCCCAGACGGATGACGGACATCTTCTTCTTCGACTTCTTGACCCAGAACTTGAACGTGGTCGGGCCGGTGCGCTCGAGCGTCAGGCTGGCGCCCTGGGGGATGTTATGCTGGGTGTAGAAGTCCTGGAGGCCGAGGAAGAAGTTCGGCACCGGGAAGTAGTAGACCGTATAAGGCTTGTTCTCGTCGGGATCGGTGAAGGTGTACTCCCGGGCGTGGGAGAGCTCCTTGGCCAGGCTGCGGGGGACCTTGATGCCGCCCGACAGGATCTCGCGCCAGGTCAGGTAGATCTTGATCGGGAAGTCCTGGACGATGCTCATCTCGGGCTTCTCGATCTCTTCGAGCTCGGTCAGGTCGGCCATGGGGGCCGACAGGGCCAGGCCCTCGGGCATGGCGTTGAGGATCGACTTGAGGTGCCACTTGCCCCAGCCGGCCTCGGCCAGGAGGATGAACTCCTTCTTGTACTTCTTCTCGAGCAGGGCGCTGAGGCTCAGGCAGGTCAGGTCGAAGAGGTCCGACGAGGCCTCCAGGCCGAAGTGTTTGCGGACCAAGTCCTCGGCCGTGGCCGACTTTCCGGTCGAGCCGAAGGCCTCCTCGATCTCCCGGACCTTTTCCGGGAGGATGTCGACGCGCTTGGCGGCCAGATGCCAGAGGTCGTTCCAGCCGAAGAACCGGGGGTCCTTGGCCAGCCGGAGGCGCAGGTTCTTCTCGAGGCCCCGGAGGTCGCGCTCCGTCATCGGCAGCTCGGTCAGCCGCGGGTCGTCCCCGCGGGACATGATCTCCGCGGCCTTGGCCTGGCCCCCGAAGTTGGAGGGCAGGAGGACCTGGGTCCGCGTCTTCTTCATGTAATCGACGTACTTGCGGAAGACGCCGCCGCCGGGATAGTCGACCTCGAGCATCTCGCAGTTGAAGTGCTTGGAGTAGGACTTGGCGACGACCTTGAGGATGACCCGCCCTTCGAAGTGCTCGACGGACTTGCTGCCGACGGTCAGGGGCTCGTTGTAGGTCTTCTCGATCGTGTCGCCGACCTCGTAGCGGACGTCGGGGTCGTAGATCTTGACGTCCTGGGTCCTCTCGGTGGCCGTCTTTTCGAAGGCCAGCTTGGCGGTCAGGTCCCGCGTCGCCCGGGGGGCGGGCGTCTGGCCGAGCTCGCGCTCGACCAGGGCCAGGTCGGTGTCGGTGACGGTGGTCAGCTGGGTCGGTTCTTCGGTCATGGTCATCCCTTTTCACCCATCAGCGCGAGGAGGATGGCCTTCTGGGCGTGGAGCCGGTTCTCGGCCTCGTCGTAGACGACGGAGTTCGGGGAGTCGATGACCTCGTCCGTGACCTCGTCGCCGCGGTGGGCCGGCAGGCAATGCATGAACAGGGCGTCTTTCTTGGCGTGGGACATGAGCTTGGCGTTGACCTGGTAGGGCGCGAAGATCTTGGCCCGCTTCTCCTTTTCGGCTTCCTGGCCCATGGAGGCCCAGACATCGGTGTAGACGGCGTCGGCGCCGGCCACGGCCTCTTCGGCCGAGGTCGTCAGGGTCAGGGTGAAGCCGGTGTCCTTGCCGTCCTCGCGGGCCCAGCGGGCCATGTCCGGGTTGGGCTCGTAGCCGGCCGGGGTGCCGACGGCCATCTTCGTGCCGCCGCGGGCGGCCGCGAGCATCAGGCTGTGGCAGACGTTGTTGCCGTCGCCGACGTAGGCCAGCTTGAGGCTGGACAGGGCGCCCTTGTGCTCGCGCAGGGTCTGGAAGTCGGCCATGGCCTGGCAGGGGTGGGACAGGTCGGTCAGGGCGTTGATGACCGGGATCCGGCAGCTCGCGGCGAGGTCCACGGCGATCTGGTGGCCGAAGGTCCGGATCATGATGCCGTCGACCCAGCGCTCGAGGTTCTTGCCGATGTCGTAGGCGCCTTCGCGGCTGCCCATCTGGATGTCGGAGGGGGCCAGGTAGATGGCCTCGCCGCCGAGCCGGAGCATGCCCGCCTCGAAGGTCATCCGCGTGCGCAGGGAGGGCTTCTGGAAGATCATGGCCAGGATCTTGTGCTGGAGCGCCTTGCGGTACTTGTCCGGGTGCTTCTTGACCTCGTCGGCGCGGTCCAGCATCTGGCCGAATTCGTAGACACTCAGGTCCCTGATGGACAGGAAGTCTTTCTGCATCGCGGTTCCTCCTAGTGTGACGCGACGATCCGCGTCCCCGACCGGTTGAGCAGGGCGGCCTTGAGATGGGTGTCCTTGGTGATGAGGACCTCCCGGCCGCCGGCCTCGATGTACTCGACGGCGGCCCGGATCTTGGGCCCCATCGACCCCGGGGGGAATTGGCCGTCCGCCAGGTGCTTGCGGGCCTCGTCCACGGTCAGGACCGGGACCTCCGCCTGGTCGGGCTTGCCGAAGTTGATGTAGACGCGCTCGATGGCGGTCAGGATGACGAACAGGTCGACCTTGACCTCGCGGGCGAGCAGGCTCGCGGCGTAGTCCTTGTCGATGACGGCCTCGACGCCCTCGAAGAGGCCGTTGGCGTTGATGATGACGGGGATGCCGCCGCCGCCGGCCGCGATGACGATGCGGCCGGCCTCGACGAGCTCCCGGATGATGCCGTTGTTGACGACGTCGATGGGCTTGGGCGAGGCGACGACCTTGCGGTAGCCGCGCCCCGAGTCCTCGATCATCGTCCATTTCTTTTCCCGGGCCAGCTGCTGGCCCCGGAACTTCGAATAGAACGGGCCGACCGGCTTGGTCGGTTTGTGGAAGGCCGGATCGTCCTTGTCGACCACGACCTGGGTGACCAGCGAGGCGACCTCCTTGTCGATGGAGCGCCGCCTCAGCTCGTTGACGATCGCCCTCTCCAGCATGAAGCCCATGCTGCCCTCGGTCATGGCGTCGCAGACGTCGAGCGAATAGGGCGGGATCTTGTTGGCCGCCTCTTCCATCTGGATGAGGAGGTTCCCGACCTGCGGCCCGTTGCCGTGGACGATGATGAGCTCGTAGCCCCGGCGGACGAAATGGACCATGAGCTCGGCCGCCCGCTGGGCGTTCCGCATCTGCTCGGACTGCAGACCCCTCTGGTCCTCGGGCAGCATGGCGTTGCCGCCGAAAGCGACGAGGGCGATCTTCGGTCTCATCGGGCCTCAGAATGCCTTCAGGACGTCCTTGAGGGTGGGCGTGCCGATCTCCTCGAGCTCGTAGCCGACGCGGAGGATGGGCTTCCCGACCTTGATGACCCGGGTGATGTCGATGGGCGTGGCGCTGACGACGAAGTCGCAGTCGATGGCCTCGATGGTCTTGGCCAGCTCGCGGGTCTGCTTGTCGCCGTAACCCATGGCCGGCAGGACGTTGTCGAGGTGGTTGTACTTCTCGAAGGTCTTCTTGATCGAGCCCACCGCGAAGGGCCGGGGATCGATGATCTGGGCCGCGCCGTACTTCCGGGCCGCTACGATGCCGGCGCCGTATTTCATGCCGCCGTGGGTCAGGGTCGGTCCGTCCTCGATGACCAGGACGCGCTTGCCGCGGATGCGCTCGCCGTTCTTGACGATCGTGGGCGAGTTGGCCCGGATGATCTTGGCCTTGGGGTTGACCTTCCGGGCGTTGGCCAGGACGGTCTCGATGCCTTCCGGCGTCGCCGTGTCCATCTTGTTGACGACGATGACGCCGGCCCGGCGGAAGTTGGTCTCGCCGGGATAGAAGGTCAGCTCGTGGCCGGCCCGGTGGGGATCGGCGACCACGATCTCGAGGTCGGACTTGTAGAAGGGGAAGTCGTTGTTGCCGCCGTCCCAGAGGATGACGTCGGCTTCCTTCTCGGCCTGGCGGAGGATGGCGCCGTAATCGACGCCGGCGTAGACGATGATGCCCTTGTCGATGTGGGGCTCGTACTCCTCGCGCTCCTCGATCGTGCACTCGTGCTTGTCGAGGTCGGCGTAGGTGGCGAAGCGCTGGACCTTCTGCTTGACCAGGTCGCCGTAGGGCATGGGGTGCCGGATGGCGGCGACCTTGCGGCCCTTGGCCTGCAGGATCTGGGCGACCCGGCGGCTGGTCTGGATCTTGCCCGAGCCGGTGCGGACGGCGCAGACGGAGACGACCGGACGGCGGCTCTTGATCATCGTGTCGCAGGGGCCGAGGAGCACGAAGTTGGCCCCGGCGGCCTGGGCCCGGGAGGCCATGTGCATGACGTACTCGTGCGGCAGATCGCTGTAGGCGAGGTGGACGTCGTCGACCTTGTGGGCGGCGATGAGGGCCTCCATCTCGGACTCGGCCTCGATGGGGATGCCCTTGGGATAGAGCTTGCCGGCCAGCTCCGCGGGGTACATTCCCGTCTACTAGCCGATCGTAGACGGGGTATTTAGATTCTTGTTTCACCTAAGTATTCTATCGTCTGGGAACAGTTTTTGGTATGTTTCCATGGCGCTTGTTCCAGGAGCAGCGGCAGGTTTAGCACCACCCTGTACTGGAGCACCACCTACTCCCCGGCTTATTGGTGCAGGAGGCGCAGGCTTTTTCATGACTACAGAAGGTGGCGTTGCAGGTGCTGGGCGACCTATTTGATTTGTTTGCTCGAGCATTTGACGAGCTGTAGCACCCGGTGCTACAGGCGGCGGAGTCTGCCGCATAGCTACGGAAGGCTGC
>JBFYNT010000114.1:0-5730 GCA_041304225.1 Candidatus Aminicenantota bacterium | reverse complement strand
GGGCGCTCGTTGATCGAGCCGACCTTGAAGTAGATGTGGCAGACGACGCGGGGCACGCCCGGCTTGGGGATCATCAGGATCTTCATGCCGTTGGCCAGGACGTGCTCCTTGACGTCCAGGGTGACCGGGCCGGCCGTGACGAGGGCCGCCAGGATGGCCGCCGCGGCGGCGATAGCGAGAATGCGCTTGTTCATCTCCGACACCTCCTGGAAATTGACGATCCCGTCCTTTAGACGTATTTCCGGTACTTGGCCTTCCTTTTGAGCGCGGCGACGATGTCCTTGACCCTCTGGTCGAAGGAAGCGTCGCAGACGAGCAGGGCGTCCCCGGCCTCGACGACGATGAGGTCGCGGACGCCGACGAGGGCGGTCAAGCGGCCGGGGTTCCAGACGAGACAGCCCTTGGCGTCGAGCGCCAGCGTCTCGCCCCGGGCGGCGTTGCCGGCCCCGTCCCGCGGCCAAATGTCGAGCAGGGCCGACCAGGCGCCGACGTCCGACCAGCCGAAGTCGCCGTCGGCGACGAGGACGCCGCCGGCCTTCTCCATGAGGGCGTAGTCGATCGACAGGGCCGGGACGCGGGCGAACGCGGCCTTGAGCCGGGCGGCGCTTCCCGACTTCAGGGCCGCGATGAGGGCCGTCCAGGCGGGTACCAGCTCGGGCGCCCAGGCCTCGATCTTTTCGGCGAAGACGCCGGCCCGCCAGAGGAACATGCCGGAGTTCCAGGCGTAGTCCCCCGAGGCCAGGTATTCGTCGGCCTGGGCCAGGCCCGGCTTCTCCTTGAAGGCCAGGACCGGATGGAAAACCTCCCCGCCGATCCTCTTCCCGCCCGCCCGGTCGTGGCGGATGTAGCCGTAGCCTGTGGCCGGATAGGTCGGCGGGATGCCGAAGGTCACCAGGGCCCTCTCCTTCGAGGCGGCCTCCGCGCCGGCCCGCAGGAGGCGGAGGAACCGGGCCTCGTCGCGGATGAGGTGGTCGGCGGGCAGGACGGCCACGACGGCCTCGGGGTTGTCGAGCCAGATCCGGGCCGTGGCCAGCATGAGCGCCGGCGCCGTGTTGCGGGCCAAGGGCTCGACGAGAAAGCTGTCCTTCGGCAGGCGCGGCAGGAGCTTGCGGGCCGCGCGCGTCTGGACGGCGTCGGCGACGAGCGTCACCCGGCGGCCGGGGATGAGCGGCCGGATCCGCCGGACGGTCTGAACGAGCATCGGGTCCCGTCCCGTGATCCGCAGGACCTGCTTGGGCCGGGCCTCGCGCCCGAGCGGCCAGAACCGGGTCCCCCGCCCGCCGGCCAGGATGACGGCCCGAAGGTCCGGCTTGTTCATGCCGTCCCGAGCCGGTTGATGACTTCCTGGAGGACGCCGCGGACCACTTTCTGGATGGCGGCCAGATCGGCCTCGGTGTCGGCCTCGAACCGGAGGACGATGACCGCTTGGGTGTTCGAGGCCCGGACGAGGCCCCAGCCCGCCGGGAAGACGGCCCGGACGCCGTCGATGTCGATGACCGGCACGCGGGCGGCCAGCTCGCGGCGGACCTCGTCGACGATCTTGAACTTGACCTCGTCGGAGGCGTAGATGCGGATCTCGGGCGTCGCGTAGGTCTTGGGCAGGTCGGCCATCATCGCGGAGAGCTTCTTCCCGGAGCGCGACAGGATCTCGATGAGCCGGGCCGAGGCGTAGATGGCGTCGTCGAAGCCGAACCAGCGGTCGTTGAAGAAGATGTGACCGCTCATCTCGCCGGCCAGCGGGGCGTTCTCCTCCTTGATCTTTTGCTTGATGAGCGAGTGGCCCGTCCGCCACATGATCGGCCGGCCGCCGAGCCTGCCGATCTCGTCGTAGAGCACCTTGGAGGCCTTGACCTCGGAGATGACCGCCGCGCCGGGCCGTGACGGCAGGATGTCCCGGGCGAAGACGATGAGCAGCTGATCGCCCCAGACGATCCGGCCCAGGTCGTCGACGACGCCGATCCGGTCGGCGTCGCCGTCGTAGCCGATGCCGATCTCGGCCCCGCTCTCGCGGACCCGGGCGACGAGCTTCTCCATGGCCTCGGGCAAGGTCGGGTCGGGATGATGGTTGGGGAAGCGGCCGTCCGGCTCGCAGAACAGGTCGACGACCTCGGCGCCCATGCGCCGCAGGAGCGGCACGGCCACGGTCCCTCCGGTCCCGTTCCCGGCGTCGACGACGACCTTGACCGGCCGGGCGAAGCGGACGTTCGCGGCGACGTAGTCTTGATATTCCGGCACGACGTCGAGCGCTTCGAGGCGGCCCTCGCCCCGCGGGAAGACGCCCCGGCGGACGATCTCGTAAAGGGCCTGGATCGTCTTGCCGTAGAGGGTCTCCGTGCCCGACATCATCTTGAAGCCGTTGTGCTCGGGCGGATTGTGCGAGCCGGTGATCATGACCCCGGCGGGAAGCTTTTTATGGAAGACGGTGAAGTAGAGAAGGGGCGTGGGCACGACCCCGATGTCGGCGACGCCGCAGCCCGTGGAGAGGATGCCGCGGATGATCGCTTGCCCGAAGCCCGGCGAGCTCAGCCGGACGTCCCGCCCGACGGCGACCCGGTCCTGGCCGCGGCCGAGGAAAAAAGTGGCCATCGCCCGGCCCAGGACCTCCACCGACGCGTCGTCGAGGTCCTGCCCGACGATGCCGCGGATGTCGTATTCCCTGAAGATCTTCGGGTTGATGTCCAACTCGCCCTCCTTGGCCGGAACCTCAAGTGCCGCTTAAATATATTTTTTTTATATTACTTAAACGGGTTTCTCGGCAGCCTTCCCGGACCGGCGCCGCTGGGCGTAACTGGCCCCGATGAAGGCCTTGAAGAGCGGGTGCGGGGCCAGGGGCTTGGACTTGAACTCGGGATGGAACTGGCAGCCGAGGAACCAGGGATGGTCCGGGGCCTCGATGATCTCGACCAGCCCGTAGTCCGGGTTGATGCCGGAAAAGACCAGGCCGGCGTCCGCCAGGGCGTCCATATAGGCCGGGTTGAATTCGTAGCGGTGGCGGTGGCGCTCCGAGATGCGCAGAGCCCGGTAGGCCTGGTGGGCCACGGAGCCCTTCTTGAGCTCGCAGCGGAACTGGCCGAGCCGCATGGTCCCGCCGATATCCGCGTCCATGGCCAGCTCGCGCCAGCGGACGATGACCTTGTGGGGCGCGTCCGGCACGAACTCGGTGCTGTTGGCTTTCTTCAGCCCGGCCAGCGAGCGGGCGTACTCGATCGACGCGCACTGCATGCCGAGACAGATGCCGAAGAACGGGACCTTGGCCTCGCGGGCGTAGGTGACGGCGCGGATCTTGCCCTCGATGCCGCGCTTGCCGAAGCCGCCGGGGACGAGAACGCCGTCCTTCGGGCCGAGGATCTTGGCCGGGTCTTCCTTCTCCAGCGCCTCCGCTTCGATCCAGTCGATCTTGACCTGGACCCGGTGGGCCAGCCCGCCGTGGATGAGGGCCTGGTTCAGGCTCATGTAGGAATCGTGGAGGCCGGCGTACTTGCCGACGAGGCCGATCTCGACGACGTCCTTGGGGTGCTTGACGCGTTCGACCATGGCCTGCCAGGCGGCCAGGTTCTTCTTCCGCCGCGGCAGGCGCAGCATCTTGAGGATGGTCGCGTCGAGGCCCTGATCGGCGTAGTTCAGCGGGATCTCGTAGATCGATTCGACGTCCCGGGCCGTGATGACGGCGTCGACAGGCACGTTGGTGAAAAGCGCGATCTTCGACTTGATGTCGGCCGAGAGGTCCCGGTTGGTGCGGCAGAGCAGGATGTCCGGCTGGATGCCGATCGCTCGCAGCTCCTTGACGCTGTGCTGGGTCGGCTTGGTCTTGAGCTCGCCCGAGACCCCGACGTACGGGACGAGGGTCAGGTGGATGAAGAGGGTGTTCCCGGCGCCCAGCGTCAAGCGCATCTGGCGCGTGGCCTCCAGGAAGGGCAGGCTCTCGATGTCCCCGACGGTCCCGCCTATCTCACAGATAACAATATCGTTACTGTCAACGACGGACTCGGCGGCCGTCTTGATCATGTCGGTCACGTGGGGGATGACCTGGACGGTCTTGCCCAGGTATTCGCCTTTGCGCTCCTTGCGGATGATCGACTCGTAGATCTTGCCGGCCGTCCAGTTGTGGGCCCGCGTCGTCTTCGTCGACGTGAAGCGCTCGTAGTGGCCGAGGTCGAGGTCGGTCTCCGCGCCGTCGTCGGTGACGTAGACCTCGCCGTGCTGGAACGGGCTCATCGTCCCCGGATCGACGTTGAGGTAGGGGTCGAACTTCTGGATGGTGATGCGGTAGCCGTGGCTTTCGAGGAGGCGGCCGATGGAGGCCGCCGCGATGCCCTTGCCCAGACCCGAGATGACCCCGCCGGTGATGAAGATGTACTTGCTCATGGGACTCGCATTCCAGGATTTTTCCAACAGATTATATCCCGCGGACGCGCCGCACTCAAGCGGAGAAAATCGGCGCCCGCGGACGCCGGCGCGCGGCGATGGGGGATCAGGCCGCGGGCGCGTCGCCCGGCCCGGCCGCGGGCCCCGCCGAGCCCTTGGTCTGGCAGGTCGCTTCGAGGTACGCGCCTTCCTCGACGACCAGGACCGGCGTGAGGATGGTCCCGAAGACGCGGCCTTTATTGTGGACCTCGATCCGTTCGGAGGCTTCGAGCGTGCCGTGGATCTCGCCGTTGATGACCAGCTGCCCGACCTTGACGTCAGCCTCGACCTTGCCGCGCTCGCCGACGACGAGGAGGGAATCCGAATGGATGCTTCCCTTGAAGTAGCCCTCGATGCGGAACGAGCCCTTGAACGTGAGCTCGCCCTTGAACTCGGTCTCCATGTCGATCAGGCCGGCCAGCTTCGTCTCGTTCAATTCCCGGGGCTTGTCTTTCATGCGTTCGCTCCTTTGATCCTGTCGTAGATCCGATTGAGATCGTCGAGAGAGAAATAATAGATCTTCAACACGCCCTTGTTCCGGCTGCCCGCGACGAGGACCTTGGTCCCCAGGAGCTTGAGCATCTCCTCCTGCAGGGCGTGGAGGTCCGGATCGGCCAGGCTGCGCTGGGTCCGGGGCGCTTTCTTCTTCAGACGGTTCACCAGGGCCTCGGTGTTGCGGACGGACAGGTTCCGGTCGATGACCTGGCGGCACGCGAGGAGCTGGGTCGCCGCGTCCTCGAGGGCCAGAAGGGCCCGGGCGTGCCCCATGCTGAGATCGCCGTCGTTGAGGCGGTCCTGGATCTCTTGCGGCAGCTTGAGCAGCCGGAGGTAGTTCGTGACCGAGCTCCGGTCCTTGCCGACCTTGTCCGCGAGCTCGTGCTGGGCATAGCCGTGCTCGTCGATCAGCCGCTGATAGGCCTGGGCGATCTCCAGAGCGTTGAGCTCCTCGCGGTGGATGTTCTCGATGAGCGAAACCTCGAGCTGCTTGTCCTTGGGGATGTTGCGGATGAGGACGGGGATCTTCCTCAAGCCGGCCTTCTGCGCGGCCCGCCACCGTCTTTCTCCGACGATGATCTTGTAATAGTCGTCTTCCGGAACGACGATGACCGGTTGCACGATGCCCGTCTCCTTGATCGATAGGGCCAGCTCTTCGATCGTTTGGTCGTCGAACTTCATCCGCGGTTGAAACGGATTGGGCTTGACGTCCTCGAGGTCGAGCTCGGCGAACCGCTCGTCCTTGAGGATGCTGAACTCGTCGGGGATGAACGCTCCCAGACCTTTTCCCAGGGCTTTCTTGCTCATCGGCGAATGATCTCCTCGGCGAGG
>JBFYNT010000113.1:0-3732 GCA_041304225.1 Candidatus Aminicenantota bacterium | reverse complement strand
GGCTCAAGGACATGGTCGAGGACGGCCGCCGGAACCGGATGCTCAGCGATGACGACGCCGCCCGCATCCTGGCCCAGGTCGACGAGCCCTACATCCAGAAATACCTGAAGAGCCTGGCCGTGCATCTGGCGACGCTGTTCGTCTCGGAGACGGTCTTCCTGACGATCGCCGCGGTCTACATCCTCGGCCATCCCGAGTTCGGTTGGGCCGAAGCGACGGCCCGGGCCGCGGTCATCATCGCCGCTTTCAATCTGTTGCCGGTCTCCCCGGGCTCTCTCATCCGCGGCTTCTACGTCCTCGGCCTGGTCGTCAAGGAGAAGACCATCAAGGACTACCGGCTGGCCTTGCCGGTGAGCTTCTTCAAGATCATCGGCTACCTGGCCTTCCCGCTGCAGATGGCCTACCGCTTCCCCGAGCTGGCCCGCTTCATGGCCGGCCACTGGGCCACCGAGGCCGTCCACGTCGTGCCCATCTTCGGCGAGCGGGGAGCCTGGCTCGAGCACGCCGTCTTCGACGCCTTCTACAACTATCCGCTCAGCCTGGGGCTCCGGATCCGGAAAAGGGACGAACTCGCGGCGGCCAAGAAGCCGCGGTGGACAGCCGTCCCGGCCGCCGTTCTCGCCGGGGCGATTTTCACGGGGCTGGCCGACTTCCTGTTCGTCCGTTTGTCCGGCCGCGTCCCGGCCCTGAAAGACGCCTGGTGGGTGTTGTTCCTGGCCCCGGTCGCCGCCGGCTTTCTCGGCTCGTTGTGGTCGCGGCGGAAGACAATGGGCCGGCGGGTCGCGGCGGGCATCACGGCCGGCGCCCTCGTCGGCCTCGCCTACGGGCTCGTCAACGCCTTCCTGACGCCGCTCGTCCCGGGAGTCCTCACGGGCGCCGAGCCCGCCGTGAGCGGAGGGGCGCTGGCCCTCGGCGTTCTTTGGAAGACGTTCGTCTTCGCCCTTCTGGCGATCCCCGGCGCGCTCATCGCCGAGACGCGCCCGCCCCGCTGATCCCGGTCCAGATCAGCTTTTGAGCTTCAGTCCGAGCTCGTCGAGCTGGCGCTGGTTCACCGGCGACGGGGAGCCGGTCATGAGATCGAGGGCCCCGGTCGTCTTGGGGAAGGGGATGACCTCGCGGATGGATTCCTCTCCGGCCAGGAACATGACCAGGCGGTCGAAGCCGTGGGCGATGCCGCCGTGCGGGGGCGCGCCGTAGCCGAGCAGCTCCAGGAAGTAGCCGAAGTTCGTCTGGACTTCGTCATCGCCCAATCCCAACGCTTTGAAGACCCGGCGCTGGACGTCCATGTCGTGGATCCGGATCGAACCGCCGCCGACCTCGGTGCCGTTGAGGACGAGGTCGTAGGCTTTGGCCCGGATCTTGTCGGGCTGGGTGTCGAGTAGGGCCAAGTCTTCATCGTAGGGCGCGGTGAAGGGGTGGTGCATGGAGACGAAGCGCTTCTCCTCCTCGCTCCACTCGAAAAGCGGGAAGTCGACGACCCAGCAGAAATCGAGCCGGTCGCGCCGGGCCGCGTCCTCGATGGGCCAGGTCCGGCGGATCTCGCCGAGGGCTTTGAGGGCCGTGTCCTTCCTGTCGGCGACGATGAGGGCCAGGTCGGCCTCGGCGCCGCCCAGGGCCGCCCAGATGCGCTCGTAATCGGCCTCGGCCGTCTTGATCGACGACTTCCAGCCGTCCTGCTTCTTTATCCAGATGAGGCCCTTGGCCCCGAGGGACTTGGCTTTGTCAACGAGCTTGTCGAGCTGGCCGCGCGAGAGGCCGCCCGCGCCGGGAATGAGCAGGCCCTTGACCTCGCCGCCGCCGGCGACGACGGCCTTGAGGATGTCCGAGCCCGTCGCGGCCGCGACCGCGGTCAGGTCGCGCATCTCGAGCGGCACCCGCAGGTCGGGCTTGTCCGAGCCGTACTTCTCCATGGCCTCGCCGTAGGGCAGGCGGCGGAACGGCCGCTCGACCTTGCGGCCGATGAGGGCGAAAAGGGCCTCCATGAGGCCTTCGTTCAGGGCGAAGAAGTCGTCGCGGTCGATGAAACTCGTCTCGATGTCGATCTGGGTGAACTCGAGCTGACGGTCGGCCCGCAGGGCTTCGTCGCGGAAGCATTTGACGATCTGGAAGTAGCGGTCGCAGCCGGCCACCATCAGGGTCTGCTTGAACTGCTGGGGCGACTGGGGCAGGGCGTAGAACCGGCCGTGGAACATCCGGCTCGGGACGAGAAAATCGCGCGCTCCCTCGGGCGTCGGGTTGGCCAAGATGGGCGTCTCGATCTCGAGGAACCCGTTCCGGCTCAAGTAGTTGCGCGCGGCCAAGGCGGCCTCGTGGCGGAGCCGGATGTGGCGCTGCATCTTGGGCCGGCGCAGGTCGAGGTAGCGGTACTTCAGGCGCAGCTCCTCGGAGGCCTGGGGCGGATCGGCGACGACGAACGGCGGCACCTTGGAGGCGGCGAAGACGTGAAGCGCGAGCGCCTCGACCTCCACCTCTCCCGTCGGGATATCCTTGTTGACGGCCGAGCGGCGGCGGACCTTGCCCCGGACGCCGACCACGAACTCGCCGCGGAGCTTCTTGGCCTCCTCGGCGAGCTCCGGCCGGTCGGACTGGAAGACGATCTGGGCCAGGCCCTCGCGGTCGCGCAGGTCGACGAAGACGAGGTGGCCCATGTCGCGGGTCTTGTGGACCCAGCCGCAGAGGACGACCTCGAGGCCCTCGTGGGGGGCCCGCAGGTCGCCGCAGTAGTGGGTGCGCTTGAAGGGCGGGCCGGTCTTCGTGGCATGGTTCATGGGGATCCCCGAACGATCAGTTGTCCCGGAGGAAAGCCAGGAGCTCCTCGCGGGTGCCTTCGACTTGGCGGCCGCCGGCCATGTCCTTGAGGCCGAAGCGGCCCTTGGTGATCTCGTCCTCGCCGACGACCAGGACCCAGGCCGCGCCGAGCTTGTTGGCCCGGCCGAAATGGGCCTTCATGCCCCGGTCCTTGAACTCGACCAGGCATTCGACGCCGCTCGCCCGAAAAAAGCGGGCCAGCTCCTGGCCCGTCTTCTTGGCTTCCTCGCCCAGGTAGGCGAGATAGAGGGCCCGCCGGGCCGGCGGCTTCAGGTCGGCGACGGCCAGGACCCGTTCCATGCCCATGGCGAAGCCGATACCGCAGAGGTCCGGCCCGCCGAAGTCCCGCATCATATCGTCGTAACGCCCGCCGCCGAGGAGGGCGTTCTGGGCCCCCTCGTGGGAGGTGACGATCTCGAACGTGGTCTTGGTATAGTAGTCGAGGCCGCGGACGAGGCGCGGCTCCACGCGGTAGGCGAGGCCGTAGAGGTCGAGCGAGGCCAGGAACTTGGCGAAGTGCTCCCGGCATTCGTCGCAATAATAGTCCCGGATGAGGGGGAACGAGGCGGCCACGGTCCGGCAGGCCTCGACCTTGCAGTCGAAGATGCGCAGGGGGTTCGTCTCGGCCTTCCTCTGGCAGTCGGGGCAGAGCTCGGCGCGGCGCTTCCCGGCCGCTTCCCGCAGGGCCGCGCTGTAGGCCGGGCGGCAGGCCCGGCAGCCGACCGAGTTGACCAGGGTCTCGGTCCCGGCGACGCCGAGCCGGCGGAGGAGAGCGTCGGCCATCTCGACGATCTCGGCGTCGAGGGCCGGGTCCTTCTCGCCGAAGACTTCGACGTCGACCTGGTGGAACTGGCGGTAGCGGCCCTTCTGAGGCTTGTCATAGCGGAACATCGGGCCCATGTAGTAGTAGCGCAAGGGCTCGGG
>JBFYNT010000112.1:0-4653 GCA_041304225.1 Candidatus Aminicenantota bacterium | reverse complement strand
TCCCCTTTCCGCAGGACCTTGGAGCCGCCCACCGGGAAAGCCTCCCCGGCCGGATACAGGATGGGCGTCGCCGGACGGGAGGTCCGGATGTAGCACATGCCCTTGTGGGCGGCCGCGGCGGCGACGCAGGCTTCCGACGAGACCGCGTCGCTCGGGTAGAGCACGAGGCAGCCCGGGATGGGCCGGAACATGGCCAGGTCCTCGAGGCCCATCTGCGATGGGCCGTCCTCGCCGATGCTGACGCCGACGTGGGAGCCGCAGATCTTGATATTGGAGGAAGAGTAGGCGGCCATGCGGACTTGGTCGTGGGCCCGGGTCAGGAAGGCGGCGAAGGTGGCCATGAACGGCAGATAGCCCTTGGCGGCCAGGCCCATGCCCAGGCCGACCATGTTCTGCTCGGCGATGAAGGACTGGAAGGCCCGGCCGGGGAAGGCCTCGAAGAATTTGTCGGCGTAGGTCGAGTTCTTGACGTCGCCGTCGACGGCCACGACCTTGGGATTCACCTTGGCCAGGCTGAGCAGGGCGTTGCCGTAGGCCAGGCGAGTAGCCGTCTTCTCCGTGTAGGCGGTCCGCGGAAAATCGGCCGGCATGGCGGCGCCGGGCTTGGCCCGCCACGGCCGCGGCTTGCGGACGAAGCGTCGGGAGTCGACGTCGGGGAGACAGCCGATCTCCTCGAGGGCCCGGGCCAGCTCGTCGGCCTTGAGCGGCTTGCCGTGCCAGCCGTTGCGGTCCTCGATGAAGCTGACACCCTTGCCTTTGAGGGTCCTGGCCAGCAGGACCGTCGGCTTCCCCTGCTTCCCGACCTCTTTCAGAGCGGCCAGGATCTTGTCGATCTTGTGGCCGTCGACGACGATAGCGTCCCAGCCGAAGGCCGCGAACTTGCGCTTGAGCGCGGCCAGGTCGTGCTGGTGCATGGTCGGATCGGATTGGCCGAGCCGGTTGACGTCGACGACGGCGCACAGGTTCTTGAGCTTCCCATGGGACGCGGCGGCCGCCGCCTCCCAGACCTGCCCTTCGGCGCACTCGCCGTCGCCCATGAGGACGAAGGTGCGGGCCGGGGATTTGTCGAGACGCTGGGCCAGGGCCATGCCCACACCGACCGATAGGCCCTGCCCGAGCGAGCCGGTCGCCGCCTTGATCCACGGCATCCGGGGCGTCGGGTGGCCTTCGAGGTCGCTCGTGATCTTCCTGAGGCCGAGCAGGCTCTCGAGCGGGATGATCCCGGCCTCGGCGTAGGCGGCCCAGAGGAGCGGCGCGGCGTGGCCCTTGGACAGGACGAACTCGTCGTTGGCCGGATCGTTCGGGTCGGCCGTCGTCCAGCGCATCTCGCGAAAGAAGAGGCAGGCGACGAGGTCGGCGGCGGAGAGGCAGGTCGTCGGGTGCCCCGAGCCGGCCGCCGTGGTCATGCGCAGCGAATGGATGCGGAGGCGGGTCGCGATCTTGGCGAGGTATTCGGTTTTGGCCATAGGGTGGTGCTCCTCACGGATCCCGGGGTTCGGCCCCTCGAGGGGAGGATGATAGCATGAAACGCGGACCGGACAAAGCCGGAACGAGCGGCGCGGTTCACCGGGCGAACGGCGTATCGGGAAAGACGATCCGCTTCGCCCCGGGCCGGTCCGCGGCGGGCATCCGGAAGAGGAACGCGCCGATGCCGGACGCGCCCTGCATGTAGCCGGTCTGGGCGAACAGGTAGTCCGGCCGGGTCCGGTGCTCCGCCTGGAGCCAGGACATCCGTCCGTCCTCGACGGTGGCCTTGGCCAGCAGACGGTCGGCGAACTTGCGGGAGAAATCGAGATAGGCTTTGTCGCCCAGTGCGCCGTAAAGGTCGAGGAAGAACTCCCCTACTCCGGCGAGGCCGCAGCAGATGCCGGCGTTGTTCCAGAAGCCCGGCGCCTCGCGCTCCGGGATGCCGCTCTCGAGCAGGCCGCTGGCCGAACGGCGGACCCAGTCGAGCCAGGTCTTGTCGCCGCTGACCTGGGCCAGAAGATAGAACAGCCGGGCCGTTCCTACCGGGCCGTGGCACCAGCCGAGGTAATAGAGATCCTTGTTGTCGGGCTCGTCGTGGAAGATGAGGCAGCTCGCGCCGTCGGTCTTGGCGATCGAGAGAAGATATCTCCCCCCGGCCACGGCGGCGTCGAGGAATTCCGGGCGCTTCGTCTCCCGGTAGAGCGCGGCCAGGAAATAGGCGATTCCGGCCGTGCCGTGGGAGAAATTGGGCATGAGCCGCGGGAACGACGGGTCCATGGCCCACTTCAGGCCGCCGTTTGCGGGCCGGCCGAGCTCGACGAGACGTGTCCCGGCCCGGGCCGCGAGGTCGAGCCAGGCCCGGTCGCCGGTCTCGCGAGCCGCGTAGATCAGGAACAGGCCCGTGCCCGCGCCGCCGCTGATGATGTCGGTCGTCGCCGACCACTCGACGCCGCCGCCCGCGGCCTTGGCCGCCGCCGCAATCCGGCCGAGGATGTCGAGGACGCCGCAGCGGTACCGTTCGTCCCTCGAGGCCCGGTATGTTTCCTCGAGCGCGAAGGCGAGGCCGGAGAGGCCTTCGTAGAGTCCCGTTCCTTCGACCCCGGACATCTTGGCCAACAGGTGGTCTGCGCCGCCGCGGGCCTCGTCGAGATAAGCGCGCTTCCCGGTCGAGGCATAGGCTTGGAGGTAGAAGAGGACGATCCCGGGGATGCCGCTGTAGAGATCCAAGGTGGCGGGCCGGGGCTCGGAGGGCACGGCGGGCCAGGTCCGGCCGTCGGGGCCGGCGATCCGGTTGGCGAAGATCCATGCGGCGGCTCCTTCGGCCGCCGCCAGATACGGGGCCGAAGGGGGCGGGGTCTTGCATGACGCGACGAGGGCCAGGGCCAGTCCCCCGGCCAGCCAGGAACGGAAGGTCGTCGGAAGGCGCCGGTCTCTGTCCATAGGTCCCCCTGCGGAGAGCTTAGAGGATGGGCCAGGCCTTGGGCAGGAAGATCTGCTCGAAGAGGGCCATGGCGTAGCGGTCGGTCATGCCGGCGATGAAGTCCCCGACCCGGACGATGACCGGATCGCCCGCCGGATAGGGCCGGATGTACTCCTCCGGCCGCTCCATGATGAAGCCGAAGAGGTCGTTGATGATCTTCTCGGTCTTGCGCAGCTCGTCGCGGGCCGCGGAATTGAAGTAGACGTTCTGGTAGAGGTATTCGCGGAGCTCGACGACGGCCTTCATGATCCGGTCGCTCATGGCGATGCGCTCCAGGTCCGTGGCCAGGCTGGCTTCGACGACGTCCATGACCATGCGGTCGATGCGCGTGGCGTGCCACTTGCCCAGGACCTTGACCAGTCCGGCCGGGATATCCTCGTCCTTGATGATGCCGGCCCGGAGGGCGTCGTCGATGTCGTGGTTGACGTAAGCGATGACGTCGGAGACCCGGACGACCTGGCCCTCGAGGGTCGACGGCATGTCCTCGGCGTCCTCGTCGAAGATCTCGCCGCGGCCCTTGGAGTGGCGCTGGATGCCGTCGCGGACCTCGAAGGTCAGGTTGAGGCCCTTGCCCTCGTACTCGAGCTTCTCGACGACGCGCAGGCTCTGGTCGGCGTGGTGGAAGCCGAGGGGCATGAGCTTGCGCAGGGTCTGCTCGCCGGCGTGGCCGAACGGCGTGTGGCCGAGGTCGTGGCCGAGGGCGATGGCCTCGGTCAGGTCCTCGTTGAGCCGGAGGGCCTTGGCGATCGTCCGGGCGATCTGCGAGACCTCCAGGCAGTGGGTCAGCCGGGTGCGATAATGGTCGCCGAACGGCGAGAGGAAGACCTGGGTCTTGTGCTTGAGCCGGCGGAAGGACTTCGAGTGGATGATCCGGTCGCGGTCGCGCTGGAAATCCGTCCGCAGGACGTGCGGGGCCTCGGGCCGGGCGCGGCCTTTCGAGCCGGCGCTGAGGCAGGCCTTGGGCGACAGGAACCTCTGCTCGGTCGTCTCCAGCTCTTCGCGGATGGTCATCGGCGTTCTCCCCGGACCGGCCGATTATAACTCAACCGCCCCCGCTCCCGCCAGCCGGAAGGGACCTGGTCCCTCTTTGTCCGCGAAGACCCGGTCCCATCTTTTCCGTATATTTGTTAAAATAGGCGCGATGAGCGCCATCACCTCGAACGTCAAGGCCGTCCTCGCGGAGCTCCCGGCCGGCGTCGAGCTCGTCGCCGCGGCCAAGACCCGCACCGCCGCCGAGATCCTCGAGGCCGTCGACGCGGGCGTCCGGATCGTCGGCGAGAACTACGTCCAGGAAGCGGCCGAGGTCTTCCCCGCGGTCGGCCGGCTGGCCCGCTGGCATTTCATCGGCCACCTCCAGACGAACAAGGTCAAGAGAGCGGTCGAGATCTTCGACCTCGTCGAGACCGTCGATACGATCGGGCTCGGACGCGAGCTCGACAAGCGCGCCGCGGCGGCCGGGAAGACGGTGGAGGTCCTGGTCGAGCTCAACAGCGGCCGGGAGCCCCAGAAATCCGGGATCATGCCCGACGACGCCGAGGCCCTGGTCCGGGCCCTCGCGTCCCTCCCCCGCCTGCGGGTCGCCGGGCTCATGACCATGGGCCCGTTCGAGGGGGACCCCGAGGATTCCCGGCCCTACTTCAAGGAGACGCGCCGCGTCTTCGAAGCCTTGAAAGCCACCGCCGTCACGGGCGTGGAGATGCGCCGCC
>JBFYNT010000111.1:0-3321 GCA_041304225.1 Candidatus Aminicenantota bacterium | reverse complement strand
GACGAAGCCCCGGTCGAGGAGGCTCAGCCGGTTCGAGTCGAAGTAGGCGTCCATGCTCGCGCCGTAAGACCCGTAACCGTAGAGCAGGCAGGGCGCTTTCCCGTCCTTGACGAAGCCCTTGCGGTAAACGAGCGAGACCGGGACCTCGACACCGTCGCGGGCCGGGGCATAGAGCCGCTCCGCCTGATAGTTCTCCCGGTCGAAGCCGCCCAGGACCTCCTCCTGTTTCATGAGCTTCTTCTCCCGGGTGACCATGTTGTAGTCGAACGTGGACATCGGCGTCGTCAGGGAGGTGTACGCGTAACGGACCCAGTCGGTGTCGAACTCGCGGTTGGTCGTGGTCCCGGCGGTATACGTCGCCTCGCCGAAATCGAGATAGTGCTCGGCGCTATTATCCCAGGGCATGATCCGGATCTGGAGCAGGCCTTTCCGGCGCTCCTCGAGGACCAGGGCCCCCTTGAAGAGCTCGAAGCCCTCGAGGAAGACATCGTCGCGGTGCGGGACGAGCTCGACCCAATCCGCCTTCCCCGTCCTGTCCAGGGAGGCCGTCATCAGCCGGAAGTTCTTGGCCCCCATGTTGGTGCGGACATAGAACTTGTCCCCATAGTGGTCGACGCCGTATTCGAGGTCCCGCTCGCGCGGCTGGAAGATCGTGAACTCGGCCGTGGGCTTGTCGGCCGGGATGAAGCGGTATTCGTTCGACAGCGTGTGAGAGGAGGCGATGAAGATGAACCTTTTGGACTTCGTCGTGTAGGCCTCGACCGTGAAGGTCTCGTCGGCTTCGTGGAAGATGAGGACGTCGGTCTCGGCGGGCGTCCCCAGGACATGCCGGAAGATCTTCTGAGGCCGGAGGGTCGTGTCGTCGATCTGGGTGTAGAAGACCGTCTTGTTGTCGCCGGCCCAGGCCGCGGCGCCGGTCGTGTTGGCGATCTCGTCGGGCAGCGTTTCGCCCGTCGCCAGGTCCTTGAATCGGAGGCTATACTTCCTCCGGCTGACGGTGTCGACGCCGTAGGAGAGCATCCTGTTGTCGGGGCTGACCTCGAGCCCGCCGACGGAATAGTAGCCGTGCCCCTGGGCCATCTCGTTGACGTTGAGGAGCACCTCTTCGGCGCCCTCGAGGCTGCCCTTCTTCCGGCAGTAGACCGGGTAGTCCTTGCCCTCCTCGTAGCGGGCGTAATAATAGTAGCCGTCCTCGCGGTACGGCACGGAGAGGTCGGTCTGCTTGATCCGGCCGACGAGCTCCCCGTAGAGCTTCTGCTCCAGGGGCTCGAGGGGCTTTAGGACGGCCCGGGCGTAGGCATTCTCGGCCTCGAGGTACTGCAGGACCTTGGGGTTCTCGCGCTCGTTGAGCCAGTAGTAGTCGTCGACGCGGGTATGCCCGTGGAGGGTAAGCGCTTTGGGGACGATCTCGGCCTTGGGCGGCTGGAGGCCGTCCGTCCGTACGGCGGACGGTTTGCAGGCCGCGGCCGAGAGCAGGAACGCGGCGGCCAGGCCGCAGGCGAGGGCGAAACAGGAAAGTGACCGGGATCGTCTGGGGAAGATCGTCATGGCGGGTAGTACCTCCTCGGGGAAATGCCGACCTCGAAAATGAAACCCTAACACCGGCCATCGCCGAAGTCAATGACCCGACGGTATCCAGCCAGCTGGTTTTGGGTTAACATCGGGGCATGACGGACGAGCCCGGCGATCCCCCCGACCTCCCCGAAGATCCCGTCGAGCTTCCCATCGACGGCGTCCTCGACCTCCACGCGTTCAGCCCCAAGGACGTCCGGGACCTCGTCCCCGAATACATCGGGGAGTGTTTGAGCCGGGGCCTCACCGACCTTCGGATCATCCACGGCAAGGGGACGGGAACGCTCAAGGCCATCGTCCACTCGGTCCTCGAGAAGGACCCGCGCGTCGCGTCGTTCAAGGACGCCGGGCTCGGCGCCGGCGGCTGGGGGGCGACGGAGGTGCGGCTGAAGCCTCAGAGCTCGAAGCGGTAGGACACCTTCAGCATGAAGATGTTCTCGCCCCGGGCCCGGAAGAGCTCCCCCATGTCCCGCCAGAGATCGAAATCGCCGGGGTGGGCGTAGTCTTCCCGCTTCTGCGTCCAGACGAGGTAGAGGATCGATCCCGGCCGGTATTCCCAGCGCAGGACGGCCGTCCCCCGCAGCGACTTGAGGTTGAAGTCGGGATCGGCGAAGGTGAACGGCTCGGCCGGGCCCGCCGGCCCGTCGGGGTCGGCCGTGTAGACGCCGTCGGCGTTGGCGATCGTCGAATCGCCGTCCCCGTAATAATCGAAGTCGAAGGTCCCGGCCGCGCGGAGCTCCTTGAAGGCGCGGAAATCGCCCGCGGCCAGGTAGGGCTGGAGGTAGGCCTGGAAGCTCAGCCGCGGCGTGAACGTCCAGTTGATCCGGATCTCGGTCGGCAGGGTCTTCTGGATGATGTCCGACAGGACGTAGCGGACGCCGTAGGTCGAGGTCTTGAGCGGGTCGATGACCCGCCGGATCCACTGGCCCTCGGAATAGCGCCAGGTGTAGCTCGGCCCGACCGACAGGCTGAAGTTGGGACTGGGCTTCCAGGTCACGCCGCCGCCGAGCGACCAGTTGTAGCCGCCGCTCGGGTGGTAGCGGTAGTAGGCGCTGAACCTGACGATGAGCGTCCTCCGGTCGTCGGTCTCGAGCGTGCCCCGGACCGTCTCCCCGGCCGGATAGAAAGCGACGGGCCCGCCCCGCGTCAGGTAATGGCTGGTCTTGGGCGGCTCGTAGTCGAGGTGCAGGGTCGCCGTCCAGTAGTTGAGGAACTTGCCCTTGCCGTCGAGGTAGATGTACTCGCCGACGCGGTTGCCGCCGAAGTCGTAGTTCCGGTAATACGAGCCCGTGACCGTCCAGCTGCGGAAGACGGGGCCCGGTTGGAGCACGCGGTAGCCGGCCTCGACGTGGCCGTTCACGAGGTCGCCGCGGGTGTGATAGCCGAGGTCGTTGGCCTCGAATCCCGGCGACATGGCCCCCATGGCCGCGTTGAAGACCAGGTTCCCCTTCTGCTTGTTGACGTAGAGCCGGGCGGCCCAGCCGGAGAGCGAGGTGGCCGTCTCGTCGACCTCGACCCAGTCGGCGTCGGGCCTCTGGAAATAGTGGAGCGAGGACTCCTGGAGGGCGGTGATGGCCTCGGCGCTGCCGCGGACCTCGGTGAGGCCGGCCCAGCCGGCCACGGCCCAGCCCCGGTCCTTGCCGAGAAGCGTCCAGCCGTCGACGCCGAAGGCCAGGGCGCCGCGGGCCAATTCCCGCCCGAGATCGCCGTCGCCGAGGGCCCGGACGGCCGACGTGGCCATGAAGCCGA
>JBFYNT010000110.1:0-2797 GCA_041304225.1 Candidatus Aminicenantota bacterium | reverse complement strand
GACCGCGAGGCCGCCGCCGCCCTCCGGGAGATCAAGAAGCGCGCCCGCGTCCCGCTCATCGCCGACATCCACTTCGATCACCGCCTGGCCCTGGCCGCCCTCGACGCGGGGATCGACGGCCTGCGCCTCAACCCGGGGAACATTGGCGCGGCGGACAAGGTCCGCGAGGTCGTCCGGGCGGCGGCGGAGAGGCGGGCCCCCATCCGAATCGGGGTTAATTCCGGCTCCCTCGAGAAGGACCTGCTGGCCCGGGCGGGGGGCGCGACGGCGGCGGCCCTGGCCGAAAGCGCCCTGCGGCACGTCCGCCTGCTCGAGGACCTCGATTTCCGGCTGATCAAGATCTCGCTCAAGGCCTCGGACGTCGCGCGCACGCTCGAGGCCTACCGGATCCTGGCCGGGAAGGTGGACTATCCCTTCCACGCCGGGATCACCGAGGCCGGCCGGCTCCTCGCGGGAAGCGTCAAGAGCTCGGCCGGGCTGGCCCTCCTCCTGGCGGAGGGACTGGCCGACACCGTCCGGGTCTCCCTGACGGCCCCGCCGGAGAAGGAGGTCCTCGTCGCCTGGCAGATCCTCCAGGCCCTGGGGATCCGGAGAAGGGGAGTGGACTTCGTCTCCTGCCCCACGTGCGGGCGCTGCCAGGTCGACCTGATGGCGGCGGCCGCCGAGGTTGAGAGGGCCATCGCGGGGGTGAGGGCGCCGATGACCGTGGCGGTCATGGGCTGCACCGTCAACGGCCCCGGAGAGGCCAGGGAAGCCGATGTGGGCCTGGCCTGCGGCCGGGGGAGCGGGGTCCTTTTCCGCAAGGGCCGGGTCCTGAAGAAGGTCCCGGCGTCGAAGATGGCCCAGGCGCTCATTTCTGAGGTTCTAAAGCTCGCTTCCGACCCCGAACGGAATTAGTTTCCTGCAGAAGGCAGAGTGTTTTCTCCCTTTTGGAAGGAGTCCCTCTCGAGGCGGTGAGGGATATCGCCTCGCAGATCCCCGTTGCTGGAGGAGGGGACCCGCGTAGCGGGGGGGAACCGTGCAAACGGGTTCCCCGGGGGGCCGGGGAGCTAGAGGTGATTCCCGAACACAGCCGGAGAGAGGGACATCCCCGACTCGGGGTATAAAAAAACGGGGGAAGGAAGCGATCACTCGCTGCCTTCCCCCGTGACGTTAGCGGTCAGAGGTCAAGGTGCACGTCGGGTGCGCCGCGCTCAGTCGCCCTTTTCCGTTTTCTTCTCCGTGATGATGCCGACGGACTCGATGCCCGCCGCGCGGATCGTATCCCAGAGGAACTCCGCGAAGACGCCGTACTCGATATCCTGGTCCGCCTTCAGATAGAGCTTCTTTTCAGAAACGGTCAGGAATTCCTCTTCGAGCGCGTTCTGCAAGGTCTCCAGCGTCACCTTGGTCTGGTTGACATAAAGGAGGTAACCCTTGGGGTCGCGCGCGTCCTTCTTCACCGCCAGGACGACGTCCGGGTTCTCCGGCATGTTGACGGTGAACTGGGCGTTCGGGAGCTTGACGTCGACGCCCTTCTGGATGAGGGGCGTGACGATCATGAAGATGATCAGAAGGACGAGCAGGACGTCACAGAGAGGGACGACATTCGGTTCGGATCTGACGGTCTCTTTGCCGCCTGTCGAAACTGAGAATCCCATAATATGCCTCTCTCTCGTTCCGGCCCGACGGAGGCCGGAACCTCAAGCCTTAGCGGGCTTCGCCGGTCTTGATGAAGAAGTCGACGACCTGGGACTGGGTGTTGCCCATCTCGGCGTCGAACACTTCGATCTTGCTGTTCAGGATGTTGAAGACCCAGAGGGCCAGGACCGCGACGCCGATGCCGATGGCCGTGGTGATCAGGGCCTCGGAGATGCCGCCGGCGACCGCGCCGATGCCGCCCGAGCCGGTCAGCTGCATGCCGCGGAAGGCGTTGATGATGCCGAAGATCGTTCCGAACAGCCCGACGAAGGGGGCCGACGTGGCGATGGTGGCCAGGATGGGCAGGCCGCGACGGAGCTCCTGGTTGAAGAGGACCTTGGCGCGTTCGCTGCCGCGGGACGCCGTCTCGATCTGCTCTTCGAAGCTGAGCTTGGAATCCTTGCCTTCCAGAATGGCCTGAATACCGGCCGCGGTGACCCGGGCCAGGTGGCTGCCCTTATTGTCTTTCTTGGAGGACAGGGACAGGGCGTCCTTGAGGTTCCCGGCCTTGAGCAGGTCGGCGAGCTTGGGCGCCACGGCGCGGGACGTCTTCTTCGCGCGCGAGAAGACGAGCAGCCGCTCGATGAGCATGTAGATCGACACGACGGACATCACGATCAGGATGATCGCGACGGTCTTGGCCACGGCTCCCATGGCCGTCCACATTTCGATGAGACCGAATTGCATGGGTTATACCTCCTGTAAGATATCGAAAGCCATTGACTGACTTTACTGACCTATTTCAGCTGGAACCTGACGGTGACCGTGAAGACGACGGGCCGGGGACGGCCGTTGATGACCATCGGCTCGTAGACCCACTGCCGGAAGGCGTCGACGGCCGCCTGGTCGAGCAGGGGGATGGACCGCAGGATCTTGACCCCGGTGACCCGCCCGTAGACGTCGGTCGTGGCCTCGACGATGACGATGCCCTCGACCCGGGCCTGCCGGGCGATCTCGGGATAGACCGGCGCGACCTCGCGGACGAGCTTGGGGGGTTTGACGTCGCCGATGGCCCGGACCGGGGCCTCGACCTCGCCGACGACGCCGCCCAGGACGCCGCCCACGACGCCGCCCAGCACGCCGCCGACGACGCCGCCCTCGACGCCGCCTTCGACGC
>JBFYNT010000109.1:0-2724 GCA_041304225.1 Candidatus Aminicenantota bacterium | reverse complement strand
GTCGGGCTGGCCGCCGCTCTCGGGGCCCGGGTCGCCGCGGAGCTCGGCATCCCGGTCTATCTCTATGAAGCCGCCGCCCGCAAGCCCGAGCGCCGCAACCTGGCCACGGTCCGGGCCGGGGAGTACGAGGGGCTGCCGGAGAAGCTCAAGGATCCGCGCTGGGCCCCCGATTTCGGCGCGGCCGTGTTCAATCCCAAGTCCGGGGCGACTGTCATCGGCGCCCGCGAGTTCCTCATCGCCTACAACATCAACCTCAACACCAGGGACCGCAAGCTGGCCCATGAGATCGCCCTGAGCCTGCGCGAGAGCGGGCGAGCCAAGCGCGGCAAGGACGGCAGCGTCGTCAAGGACGCGCGCGGCAACACGGTCAAGGTGCCCGGAAAGTTCAAGGAGGTCAAATCCGTCGGCTGGTACGTGGAGGATTACGGCATCGCCCAGATCTCCGTCAATTTTACCGACTACAAGGTCACGCCCATCCACACCGTCTTCGACGAGGCCTCGCGCCTCGCGGCCAAGCTCGGCCTGCGGGTCACGGGGAGCGAGCTCGTCGGCCTCATCCCCAAGGAAGCCCTGCTCATGGCCGGCCGGCATTATCTCACGAAGCAGGGCAAGAGCCCCGGCGTGCCCGAGGCCGAGCTCGTCCGGACCGCGGTCCGGACCCTCGGGTTGAGCGACGTGGCCGCCTTCGAGCCGGACAAGAAGATCATCGAGAACCAGTTCCGGGAGACCGGCCCGGCTCTCGTCGGGATGACGCTGAGCGGATTCGCCGACGAGCTGTCGATGGATTCGCCCGCTCCCGGCGGTGGCAGCGTCGCCGCTCTCTGCGGTGCCCTTTCGGCCGCGCTTTCGGCCATGGTGGCCAACCTGACCGTCGGCAAGAAGGGCTATGAGGCCGTCGCGGACGATATGGTCGCGGCCGCGGTCCGCGGCCAGGCCCTCAAGGACGCCCTCCTCGAGGCCGTCGACCGCGACACCCGGGCCTTCAACAAGGTCATGGACGCTTTCCGCCTGCCCAAGGCGACACCGGAGCAGGCCGAGGAAAAGGACCGGGCCCTCGAGGCGGCCAATATGGAGGCGACCCTCGTCCCCCTCGAGGTCTTGGAAAAGGCCGTGGCCGCTGTCGCCCTGGCCCGGATCGCGGCTTCGAAAGGCAACCGGAACTCGGTCAGCGACGCCGGTGTCGCGGGCCTTGTCGGCCAGGCGGCGGGCGAAGGCGCCTACGACAATATCCTCATCAACCTGGGCGCCATCAAGGACGCCGCCTTCTCGGCCCGTGTCCGGAAACAGGCGGCGGCCTTAAAAAAAGCGCTGGATAAGGAAGGCCGGGCCGTTCGCGGCATCGTCGCCAAGGCTCTCGCGGCCCCGGCGGCCTGAGCCGGGCGCCCCCCCGATTCCGAGGGCGGGCGCAGGCCCCGTCCCTTCTTCCACAGGAAAGACCCGGCGAACGCGGCGAAGCACAGGACGACGATCGCCGCCGAGGCGGGGACGTTCAAGGCCAGCGACAGAGCGAGGCCGGCGGTCACCGAAAAGACGGCGACGGCGGCGGAGGCGGCCACGGCGCCCCGGAAGCTCTTGGCGACCTGGAGCCCGGCGGCGGCCGGGATGACGATCAGGGCGGCAACGAGCAGGATGCCGACGACCTTCATCCCCAGCACGATGGTGACGGCCGTCAGCACCATGAGCAGGGTGTCCAGCCGCCCCACTTTGACGCCCGCCGCCCGGGCCGATTCCCTGTCGAAGGTCATGTACAGGAGCTTGCCGTAATTCAGCCGGACGGCGGCCAGGACGGCGGCGGCCAGAGCGACGGTGAGCCCGACCTCGAGCGGCTCGATGGCCAGGATGTCCCCGAAGAGGTAGGCCATGAGCTCGACGTTGAAGCTCCGGGCCAGGGAGGCCAGCAGGATGCCGACGGCCATGCCCAGGCTGCTGAAGATGCCGATGGCCGTGTCGCCGTGCAGGCCGGCCCGGTCCTTGAGCTTCATCACGGCGATGGCCGCCCCGAGGGCGACGGCGAGGGCCGCGCCGAGGGGCAGGACGTTCAGGAAGAGGCCCAAGGCGACACCGGCGAAGGCGATGTGCGACAGGCCGTGGCCGATCATGGCGTCCTTGCGCAGGACGAGGAAGACGCCCAGGACGGCGCAGGCGACGGCGATCAGGACGCCGGAGGCGAAGGCCCGCTGGAGAAAGCCGTAGGCGAGTAGGGCGCTCATGGGTCCGTCAGTGCTCGTGGGCGATGAGGTGATCGCCCCGGGTGACCATGTCGCGGAAGACGTCCGAGCGGCAGAACTCGGCGTGGCTGCCGTGGTAGGACAGGCGTTGGTTGAGGCAGGCCACGCTCGTGACGTGCTTGTTGACGATGCCGATGTCGTGGGTGATGAGGACGATGGTCAGGCCCTCGTCCCGGTTCAGGCGGTCAAGGATTTCGTAGAACGAGGCCTGGTTGTCGGCGTCGACGCCCGTCGTCGGCTCGTCCAGGAAGAGGACGCGGGGCGAGGTGACCAGGGCCCGGGCGATGAACACCCGCTGCTGCTGCCCCCCCGACAGCCGGCCGATCGGCGTCCGGGCCGAGCCGCCCATGCCGACGTGCTCGAGGACCTCCCGGACCCGGGCGCGGGCGTCCCGGCCCGATGGGCTCCCCGGGCGCGGACCGGCCATGAGGGCCATGCCCACGACCTCTTCGACCGAGGCCGGGAAGAACGGATCGACGTGGGTCGCCTTCTGCGG